>NZ_AEJZ01000037.1:0-42439 GCF_000208525.1 Escherichia sp. TW14182 | reverse complement strand
CCTGCGGCGCTGGGCGTCAAAATGGCGCTGCCGGAAGAAACTGTGGTCTGCGTTACTGGTGACGGCAGTATTCAGATGAATATTCAGGAGCTGTCTACAGCCTTGCAATACGAGCTTCCGGTGCTGGTGGTGAATCTTAATAACCGCTATCTGGGGATGGTGAAACAGTGGCAGGACATGATCTATTCCGGCCGTCATTCACAATCTTATATGCAATCTCTGCCAGATTTCGTCCGCCTGGCAGAAGCCTATGGTCATGTTGGTATCCAGATTTCGCGCCCGGATGAGCTGGAAAGTAAACTTGGCGAGGCGCTGGAACAGGTACGAAATAATCGCCTGGTATTTGTTGATGTCACCGTCGATGGCAGTGAGCACGTTTATCCGATGCAGATTCGCGGGGGCGGAATGGATGAAATGTGGTTAAGCAAAACGGAGAGAACCTGATTATGCGCCGGATATTATCAGTATTACTCGAAAATGAATCAGGCGCGTTATCCCGCGTGATCGGCCTTTTTGCCCAGCGTGGCTATAACATTGAAAGCCTGACCGTTGCGCCAACCGACGATCCGACATTATCGCGTATGACCATCCAGACCGTGGGCGATGAAAAAGTGCTTGAGCAAATCGAAAAGCAATTACACAAGCTGGTCGATGTGTTGCGCGTGAGCGAGCTGGGGCAGGGCGCGCACGTTGAGCGGGAGATTATGCTGGTGAAAATTCAGGCCAGCGGCTATGGACGTGACGAAGTGAAACGCAATACGGAAATATTTCGTGGGCAAATCATTGATGTCACGCCTTCGCTTTATACCGTTCAACTGGCAGGTACCAGCGATAAACTCGACGCATTTTTAGCATCGATTCGCGATGTGGCGAAAATTGTTGAAGTTGCCCGCTCCGGCGTCGTCGGTCTTTCGCGCGGCGATAAAATAATGCGTTGAGAATGATCTCAATGTGCAATTTGCAGCCCAATAAGTCACGTTGGGCTTTTTTTGCGAATTTAGTAGGAACCTGGAATAAAAGCAGTTGCCGCAGTTAATTTTCTGCGCTTAGATGTTAATGAATTTAATCCATACCAGTACAATGGTTATGGTTTTTACATTTTACGCAAGGGGCAATTGTGAAACTGGATGAAATCGCTCGGCTGGCGGGAGTGTCGCGGACCACTGCAAGCTATGTTATTAACGGCAAAGCGAAGCAATACCGTGTGAGCGACAAAACCGTTGAGAAAGTCATGGCAGTGGTGCGTGAGCACAATTACCACCCGAATGCCGTGGCGGCTGGGCTTCGTGCTGGACGCACACGTTCTATTGGTCTTGTTATCCCCGATCTTGAGAACACAAGTTATACCCGCATTGCTAACTATCTTGAACGCCAGGCGCGTCAACGCGGCTATCAGCTACTCATTGCTTGTTCCGAAGATCAGCCAGACAACGAAATGCGTTGTATTGAGCATCTTTTACAGCGTCAGGTCGATGCCATCATTGTTTCGACTTCGCTGCCGCCAGAGCATCCTTTCTATCAACGCTGGGCTAATGACCCGTTCCCAATTGTCGCGCTGGATCGCGCCCTCGATCGTGAACATTTCACCAGCGTGGTTGGTGCCGACCAGGATGATGCCGAAATGTTGGCGGAAGAGTTACGTAAGTTTCCGGCCGAAACAGTACTTTATCTTGGCGCGCTGCCGGAGCTTTCTGTCAGCTTCCTGCGTGAGCAGGGTTTCCGAACTGCCTGGAAAGATGATCCGCGCGAAGTGCATTTCCTTTATGCCAATAGCTATGAGCGGGAAGCTGCTGCCCAGTTATTCGAAAAATGGCTGGAAACGCATCCGATGCCGCAGGCGCTGTTCACTACCTCTTTTGCATTGTTGCAGGGAGTGATGGATGTCACGTTGCGTCGCGATGGTAAACTGCCTTCCGATCTGGCGATTGCCACCTTTGGCGATAACGAATTGCTCGACTTCTTACAATGTCCTGTGCTGGCCGTGGCTCAGCGTCATCGGGATGTCGCTGAGCGCGTGCTGGAGATTGTCCTGGCGAGTCTGGACGAGCCGCGTAAGCCAAAACCAGGCTTAACGCGCATCAAACGAAATCTCTATCGTCGCGGCGTACTCAGTCGTAGCTAAACGTTAAACAAAAAATGATGCGCCGGTTGATTGCGGCTGGCGCATTGAGTACGTAATTGGACATCAATATCCTTTATGTAAATAAGACTATTCCTGACTATTATCCATAAGACCTTCTAAATATCTCACCAATTAACTTCATTCGATGTGCTTAATGATAATTAAGTCGTAACGATGGATTGCGATTGCATTATTTTGTTACATGCAAATCGGCAATTGCCGATTAAACAAACACTTTTCTAATCTTTTACGCAAAGTCGCTGACGTCAGGCATGGCGCGTGCGCAACAGGGACTGTTATCCGGGGGCGATATGTCCTAAAATGCCGCTCGCGTCGCAAACTGACACTTTATATTTTCATTAAGGAAAAAGAAGTCGTTTTTAAAACGGTAATGATGAGTGGGATTTTTTCTTACAACTATTCATAACGTTAATTTGCTTCGTTCGTTGGGCGATTTTTAAACAATGCAGATATTAGTCGTAAACATCGGGTTTTTTGCTTCGGTAAGGAATGTTCCTGGCTTGACAAGCTTTTCCTCCGCTCCGTAAACTCCTTTTAGTGGGAATTTGTGGGATAAAGTGGTAATTGGGGGAAGACTGGCATGTTCCGGGGAGCAACGTTAGTCAATCTCGACAGTAAAGGGCGCTTATCGGTGCCCACCCGTTATCGGGAAGAGCTGCTCGGGAACGCTGCCGGTCAAATGGTGTGTACCATTGACATTCATCACCCATGTCTGCTGCTTTACCCCCTTCCTGAATGGGAAATTATCGAGCAAAAATTATCGCGTCTGTCGAGCATGAACCCGGTTGAGCGCCGTGTGCAGCGCCTTCTGTTAGGTCATGCCAGCGAATGTCAGATGGATGGCGCAGGTCGATTGTTAATCGCGCCAGTACTGCGGCAACATGCCGGGCTGACAAAAGAAGTGATGTTGGTTGGACAGTTCAATAAGTTTGAACTGTGGGATGAAACAACCTGGCATCAACAAGTCAGGGAAGATATCGACGCAGAACAGTTGGCTACCGAAAACTTATCGGAGCGGCTGCAGGACTTGTCTCTATAAAATGATGGAAAACTATAAACACACTACGGTGCTGCTGGATGAAGCCGTAAATGGCCTCAATATCCGTCCTGACGGTATCTACATTGATGGAACTTTTGGTCGCGGTGGTCACTCACGTCTGATCCTCTCGCAGCTTGGCGAAGAGGGACGTTTGCTGGCGATCGATCGCGATCCGCAGGCTATTGCCGTTGCGAAGACTATTGATGATCCGCGCTTCTCCATCATACATGGACCTTTCTCCGCGCTGGGCGAATACGTCGCCGAGCGTGATCTTATCGGCAAGATTGACGGCATTCTCCTCGATCTTGGCGTCTCTTCACCACAACTCGATGATGCTGAACGCGGTTTTTCCTTTATGCGCGATGGCCCGCTGGACATGCGTATGGATCCGACGCGCGGTCAATCCGCTGCTGAATGGCTACAAACTGCCGAAGAAGCCGATATCGCCTGGGTATTGAAAACGTATGGCGAAGAACGTTTCGCTAAACGTATTGCGCGCGCCATTGTCGAGCGTAACCGCGAACAGCCGATGACACGCACCAAAGAACTGGCAGAAGTGGTGGCGGCGGCAACGCCGGTGAAGGACAAATTCAAACATCCCGCGACCCGTACCTTCCAGGCGGTGCGCATCTGGGTAAACAGTGAACTGGAGGAGATAGAGCAGGCGCTAAAAAGCTCGCTCAACGTGCTGGCGCCAGGTGGGCGGCTTTCGATCATCAGTTTTCATTCGCTGGAAGACCGTATTGTGAAACGCTTTATGCGTGAAAACAGTCGTGGTCCGCAGGTTCCGGCAGGATTACCGATGACCGAAGAGCAGCTCAAAAAACTGGGTGGCCGTCAGTTGCGAGCACTAGGCAAGTTGATGCCGGGCGAAGAAGAGGTGGCAGAGAACCCTCGCGCCCGTAGTTCAGTTCTGCGTATTGCAGAGAGGACGAACGCATGATCAGCAGAGTGACAGAAGCTCTAAGCAAAGTTAAAGGATCGATGGGAAGTCACGAGCGCCATGCCTTGCCTGGCGTCATTGGTGACGATCTTTTGCGATTTGGGAAGCTGCCACTCTGCCTGTTCATTTGCATTATTTTGACGGCGGTGACTGTGGTGACCACAGCACACCATACCCGTTTGCTGACCGCTCAGCGCGAACAATTGGTGCTGGAGCGAGACGCTTTAGACATTGAATGGCGCAACCTGATTCTTGAAGAGAATGCGCTCGGCGACCATAGCCGGGTGGAAAGGATCGCCACGGAGAAGCTGCAAATGCAGCATGTCGATCCATCACAAGAAAATATCGTAGTGCAAAAATAAGGATAAACGCGACGCATGAAAGCAGCGGCGAAAACGCAGAAACCAAAACGTCAGGAAGAACATGCCAACTTTATCAGTTGGCGTTTTGCGTTGTTATGCGGCTGTATTTTACTGGCGCTGGCTTTTCTGCTCGGGCGCGTAGCGTGGTTACAGGTTATCTCCCCGGATATGCTGGTTAAAGAGGGCGACATGCGCTCTCTTCGCGTTCAACAAGTATCCACCTCACGCGGCATGATTACTGACCGCTCTGGTCGCCCATTAGCAGTAAGTGTGCCGGTAAAAGCGATCTGGGCTGACCCAAAAGAAGTGCATGACGCTGGTGGTATCAGCGTCGGTGACCGCTGGAAGGCGCTGGCTAACGCGCTTAACATTCCGCTGGATCAGCTCTCAGCCCGCATTAACGCCAACCCGAAAGGACGCTTTATTTATCTGGCGCGTCAGGTAAACCCTGACATGGCGGACTACATCAAGAAACTAAAACTACCGGGGATTCATCTGCGTGAAGAATCTCGCCGTTATTATCCGTCTGGCGAAGTGACCGCTCACCTCATCGGCTTTACCAACGTCGATAGTCAGGGGATTGAGGGTGTCGAGAAGAGTTTCGATAAATGGCTTACCGGGCAGCCGGGCGAACGCATTGTGCGAAAAGACCGCTACGGTCGCGTAATTGAAGATATTTCTTCCACCGACAGCCAGGCAGCGCACAACCTGGCGCTGAGTATTGATGAACGCCTGCAGGCGCTGGTTTATCGCGAACTCAACAACGCGGTGGCCTTTAACAAGGCGGAATCCGGTAGTGCCGTGCTGGTGGATGTCAACACCGGTGAAGTGCTGGCGATGGCTAACAGCCCGTCATATAACCCAAACAATCTGAGTGGCACGCCGAAAGAGGCGATGCGTAACCGTACCATCACCGACGTGTTTGAACCGGGTTCAACCGTCAAGCCGATGGTGGTGATGACTGCGCTGCAACGCGGCGTCGTGCGGGAAAACTCGGTACTGAATACCGTTCCTTATCGAATTAACGGCCACGAAATCAAAGACGTGGCGCGCTACAGCGAATTAACCCTGACCGGGGTATTACAGAAGTCGAGTAACGTCGGTGTTTCCAAGCTGGCGTTAGCGATGCCGTCCTCAGCGTTAGTAGACACTTACTCACGTTTTGGACTGGGAAAAGCGACCAATTTGGGGTTGGTCGGAGAACGCAGTGGCTTATATCCTCAAAAACAACGGTGGTCTGACATAGAGAGGGCCACCTTCTCTTTCGGCTACGGGCTAATGGTAACACCGTTACAGTTAGCGCGAGTCTACGCAACTATCGGCAGCTACGGCATTTATCGCCCGCTGTCGATTACTAAAGTTGACCCCCCGGTTCCCGGTGAACGTGTCTTCCCGGAATCCATTGTTCGCACCGTGGTGCATATGATGGAAAGCGTGGCGCTACCGGGCGGCGGTGGCGTGAAGGCGGCGATTAAAGGCTATCGTATCGCCATTAAAACCGGTACTGCGAAAAAGGTCGGGCCGGATGGTCGCTACATCAATAAATATATTGCTTATACCGCAGGCGTTGCGCCTGCGAGTCAGCCGCGCTTCGCGCTGGTTGTTGTTATCAACGATCCGCAGGCGGGTAAATACTACGGCGGCGCCGTTTCCGCGCCGGTCTTTGGTGCCATCATGGGCGGCGTATTGCGTACCATGAACATCGAGCCGGATGCGCTGACAACGGGCGATAAAAATGAATTTGTGATTAATCAAGGCGAGGGGACAGGTGGCAGATCGTAATTTGCGCGACCTTCTTGCTCCGTGGGTGCCAGACGCACCTTCGCGAGCACTGCGAGAGATGACACTCGACAGCCGTGTGGCTGCGGCGGGCGATCTCTTTGTAGCTGTAGTAGGTCATCAGGCGGACGGGCGTCGATATATCCCGCAGGCGATAGCGCAAGGTGTGGCTGCCATTATTGCAGAGGCGAAAGATGAGGCGACCGACGGTGAAATCCGTGAAATGCACGGCGTACCGGTCATCTATCTCAGCCAGCTCAATGAGCGTTTATCTGCACTGGCGGGCCGCTTTTACCATGAACCCTCTGACAATTTACGTCTCGTGGGCGTAACGGGCACCAACGGCAAAACCACGACTACCCAGCTTCTGGCGCAGTGGAGCCAACTGCTTGGCGAAACCAGCGCGGTAATGGGCACCGTTGGTAACGGCCTGCTGGGGAAAGTCATCCCGACGGAAAATACAACCGGATCGGCAGTTGACGTTCAGCATGAGCTGGCGGGGCTGGTGGATCAGGGCGCGACGTTTTGCGCAATGGAAGTTTCCTCCCACGGGCTGGTACAGCACCGTGTGGCGGCATTGAAATTTGCGGCGTCGGTCTTTACCAACTTAAGCCGCGATCACCTTGATTATCATGGTGATATGGAACACTACGAAGCCGCGAAATGGCTGCTTTATTCTGAGCATCATTGCGGTCAGGCGATTATTAACGCCGACGATGAAGTGGGCCGCCGCTGGCTGGCAAAACTGCCGGACGCGGTTGCGGTATCAATGGAAGATCATATCAATCCGAACTGTCACGGACGCTGGTTAAAAGCGATCGACGTGAACTATCACGACAGCGGTGCGGTGATTCGCTTTAGCTCAAGTTGGGGCGATGGCGAAATTGAAAGTCATCTGATGGGCGCTTTTAACGTCAGTAACTTGCTGCTGGCGCTGGCGACACTGCTGGCACTTGGCTATCCATTGACTGAACTGTTGAAAACCGCCGCGCGTCTGCAACCGGTTTGCGGACGTATGGAAGTGTTCACTGCACCAGGCAAACCGACGGTGGTGGTGGATTACGCGCATACGCCGGATGCACTGGAAAAAGCCTTACAGGCGGCGCGGCTGCACTGTGCGGGCAAGCTGTGGTGCGTCTTTGGCTGCGGTGGCGATCGCGATAAAGGTAAGCGTCCACTGATGGGCGCAATTGCTGAAGAATTTGCTGACGTGGCGGTGGTGACGGACGATAACCCGCGTACCGAAGAACCGCGCGCTATCATCAACGATATTCTGGCGGGAATGTTAGACGCCGGACATGTCAAAGTGATGGAAGGCCGCGCTGAAGCGGTAACGTGCGCCGTTATGCAGGCTAAAGAGAATGATGTGGTGCTGGTCGCGGGCAAAGGCCATGAAGATTATCAGATTGTTGGCAATCAGCGTCTGGACTACTCCGATCGCGTCACGGTGGCGCGTCTGCTGGGGGTGATTGCATGATTAGCGTAACCCTTAGCCAACTTACCGATATTCTCAACGGTGAACTGCAAGGTGCAGATATCACCCTTGATGCTGTAACCACTGACACGCGAAAACTGACGCCGGGCTGCCTGTTTGTTGCCCTGAAAGGCGAACGTTTCGATGCTCATGACTTTGCTGACCAGGCGAAAGCTGGCGGCGCGGGCGCACTACTGGTTAGCCGTCCGCTGGATATCGATCTGCCGCAGTTAATCGTTAAAGATACGCGTCTGGCGTTTGGTGAACTGGCTGCATGGGTTCGCCAGCAAGTTCCGGCGCGCGTGGTTGCTCTGACCGGTTCCTCCGGCAAAACCTCCGTTAAAGAGATGACGGCGGCGATTTTAAGCCAGTGCGGCAACACGCTTTATACGGCAGGCAATCTCAACAACGACATCGGCGTGCCGATGACGCTGTTGCGCTTAACGCCGGAATACGATTACGCAGTTATTGAACTTGGCGCGAACCATCAGGGCGAAATTGCCTGGACTGTGAGTCTGACTCGCCCGGAAGCGGCGCTGGTCAACAACCTGGCGGCGGCGCATCTGGAAGGCTTCGGTTCTTTGGAGGGCGTGGCAAAAGCGAAAGGTGAAATCTTTAGCGGCCTGCCGGAAAACGGTATCGCCATTATGAACGCCGACAACAACGACTGGCTGAACTGGCAGAGCGTAATTGGCTCACGCAAAGTGTGGCGTTTCTCACCCAATGCCGCCAACAGCGATTTCACCGCCACCAATATCCATGTGACTTCGCACGGTACGGAATTTACCCTGCAAACCCCAACGGGTAGCGTGGATGCTCTGCTACCGCTACCAGGGCGTCACAATATTGCGAATGCGCTGGCAGCCGCTGCGCTCTCCATGTCCGTGGGCGCAACGCTTGATGCTATCAAAGCGGGGCTGGCAAATCTGAAAGCTGTTCCAGGTCGTTTGTTCCCCATTCAACTGGCGGAAAACCAGTTGCTGCTTGACGACTCCTACAACGCTAACGTCGGTTCCATGACCGCCGCTGTTCAGGTTCTGGCTGAGATGCCGGGCTACCGTGTACTGGTTGTCGGCGATATGGCGGAACTGGGCGCTGAAAGCGAAGCCTGCCATGTACAGGTGGGCGAAGCGGCAAAAGCTGCCGGTATTGACCGTGTATTAAGCGTGGGTAAACAAAGCCATGCTATCAGCACCGCCAGCGGTGTTGGCGAACATTTTGCTGATAAATCCGCGTTAATTACGCGTCTTAAGTCACTGATTGCAGAGCAACAGGTGATTACGATTTTAGTTAAGGGTTCACGTAGTGCTGCCATGGAAGAGGTAGTACGCGCTTTACAGGAGAATGGGACATGTTAGTTTGGCTGGCCGAACATTTGGTCAAATATTATTCCGGCTTTAACGTCTTTTCCTATCTGACGTTTCGCGCCATCGTCAGCCTGCTGACCGCGCTGTTCATCTCATTGTGGATGGGGCCGCGCATGATTGCTCATCTGCAAAAACTCTCCTTTGGTCAGGTGGTGCGTAACGATGGCCCGGAATCGCACTTCAGCAAGCGCGGTACGCCGACTATGGGCGGGATTATGATCCTGACGGCGATTGTGATCTCCGTACTGCTGTGGGCTTACCCGTCTAACCCGTATGTCTGGTGCGTACTGGTGGTGCTGGTTGGTTACGGCATCATTGGCTTCGTTGATGACTATCGCAAAGTGGTGCGCAAAGACACCAAAGGGTTGATCGCACGCTGGAAGTATTTCTGGATGTCGGTCATTGCGCTGGGTGTTGCTTTCGCTTTGTACCTTGCCGGGAAAGACACGCCAGCAACGCAATTGGTTGTACCGTTCTTTAAGGATGTGATGCCGCAGTTAGGTTTGTTCTACATCCTGCTGGCCTACTTCGTTATTGTCGGCACCGGTAACGCAGTAAACCTGACCGATGGTCTTGATGGCCTGGCGATTATGCCGACCGTATTTGTCGCTGGTGGTTTTGCGCTGGTGGCGTGGGCGACCGGCAACATGAACTTTGCCAGCTATTTACACATACCGTATCTGCGACATGCAGGGGAACTGGTCATTGTCTGTACCGCGATAGTCGGAGCAGGGCTGGGCTTCCTGTGGTTTAACACCTATCCGGCACAGGTCTTTATGGGCGATGTTGGTTCGTTGGCATTAGGCGGCGCGTTGGGCATTATCGCCGTACTGCTGCGTCAGGAATTCCTGCTGGTGATTATGGGCGGCGTGTTTGTCGTCGAAACCCTGTCGGTTATTTTGCAAGTCGGCTCCTTTAAACTGCGCGGGCAACGTATTTTCCGCATGGCGCCGATTCATCACCACTATGAACTGAAAGGCTGGCCGGAACCGCGCGTCATTGTGCGTTTCTGGATTATTTCGCTGATGCTGGTCCTGATTGGTCTGGCAACGCTGAAGGTACGTTAATCATGGCTGATTACCTGGGTAAAAATGTCGTTATTATCGGCCTGGGCCTCACCGGGCTTTCTTGCGTGGACTTTTTCCTTGCTCGCGGCGTGACGCCGCGCGTAATGGATACGCGTATGACACCGCCTGGCCTGGATAAATTACCCGAAGCGGTGGAGCGCCATACTGGCGGTCTCAATGATGAATGGCTGATGGCGGCAGATCTGATTGTCGCCAGCCCCGGCATTGCGCTGGCGCATCCGTCCCTAAGCGCCGCTGCCGATGCCGGAATTGAAATTGTTGGCGATATCGAGCTGTTCTGCCGCGAAGCACAAGCGCCGATTGTGGCGATCACCGGTTCTAACGGCAAAAGCACTGTTACTACCTTAGTGGGCGAAATGGCGAAAGCAGCAGGTGTTAACGTTGGCGTGGGTGGCAACATTGGCCTGCCAGCCTTGATGCTGCTGGATGCTGAGTGCGAACTGTACGTGCTGGAACTGTCAAGCTTCCAGCTGGAAACGACTTCCAGCTTACAGGCGGTGGCGGCGACCATTCTGAACGTGACTGAAGATCATATGGATCGCTATCCATTTGGTTTACAGCAGTATCGTGCGGCAAAACTGCGTATTTACGAAAACGCAAAAGTTTGCGTGGTTAATGCCGATGATGCCTTAACGATGCCGATTCGCGGTGCAGATGAACGTTGTGTCAGCTTCGGCGTCAATATGGGTGACTATCACCTGAACCATCAGCAGGGTGAAACCTGGCTGCGGGTGAAAGGCGAGAAAGTGTTGAACGTGAAAGAGATGAAACTTTCCGGGCAGCATAACTACACCAATGCGCTGGCAGCACTGGCGCTGGCAGATGCCGCAGGGTTACCGCGTGCCAGCAGCCTGAAAGCATTAACCACCTTTACCGGTCTGCCGCATCGCTTTGAAGTGGTGCTGGAGCATAACGGTGTGCGCTGGATTAACGATTCGAAAGCGACCAACGTCGGTAGTACCGAAGCGGCGCTGAATGGCCTGCACGTAGACGGCACGCTGCATTTGTTGCTGGGTGGCGATGGTAAATCGGCAGACTTCAGCCCACTGGCGCGCTATCTGAATGGCGATAACGTGCGTCTGTATTGTTTCGGTCGTGATGGCGCACAGTTGGCGGCGCTACGCCCGGAAGTGGCAGAACAAACCGAAACGATGGAACAGGCGATGCGCTTGCTGGCTCCGCGTGTTCAGCCGGGCGATATGGTTCTGCTCTCCCCGGCATGTGCCAGCCTTGATCAGTTCAAGAACTTTGAACAACGAGGCAATGAGTTTGCTCGTCTGGCGAAGGAGTTAGGTTGATGCGTTTATCTCTCCCTCGCCTGAAAATGCCGCGCCTGCCGGGATTCAGTATCCTGGTCTGGATCTCCACGGCGCTAAAGGGCTGGGTGATGGGCTCGCGGGAAAAAGATACCGACAGCCTGATCATGTACGATCGCACCTTGCTGTGGCTGACCTTCGGCCTCGCGGCGATTGGCTTTATCATGGTGACCTCGGCGTCAATGCCCATAGGGCAACGCTTAACCAACGATCCGTTCTTCTTCGCGAAGCGTGATGGCGTCTATCTGATCCTGGCGTTCATTCTGGCGATCATTACGCTGCGTCTGCCGATGGAGTTTTGGCAACGCTACAGTGCCACGATGCTGCTCGGATCAATCATCCTGTTGATGATCGTGCTGGTGGTGGGTAGCTCGGTTAAAGGGGCATCGCGTTGGATCGATCTTGGCTTGTTGCGTATCCAGCCAGCCGAACTGACCAAGCTGTCGCTGTTTTGCTATATCGCCAACTATCTGGTGCGCAAAGGCGACGAAGTGCGTAATAACCTGCGTGGCTTCCTGAAACCGATGGGCGTGATTCTGGTGCTGGCGGTGTTGCTGCTGGCGCAGCCAGACCTCGGTACGGTGGTGGTGCTGTTTGTGACCACGCTGGCAATGCTATTCCTGGCGGGGGCGAAATTGTGGCAGTTCATTGCCATTATCGGTATGGGGATTTCAGCGGTTGTGTTGCTGATCCTCGCTGAACCGTACCGTATCCGCCGTGTTACCGCATTCTGGAACCCGTGGGAAGATCCCTTCGGCAGCGGCTATCAGTTAACGCAATCGCTGATGGCGTTTGGTCGCGGCGAACTGTGGGGGCAAGGTTTAGGTAACTCGGTACAAAAACTGGAGTATCTGCCGGAAGCGCACACTGACTTTATTTTCGCCATTATCGGCGAAGAACTGGGGTATATCGGTGTGGTGCTGGCGCTTTTAATGGTATTCTTCGTCGCTTTTCGCGCGATGTCGATTGGTCGTAAAGCGTTAGAAATTGACCATCGTTTTTCCGGTTTTCTCGCTTGTTCAATTGGCATCTGGTTTAGTTTCCAGGCACTGGTTAACGTAGGCGCGGCGGCAGGGATGTTACCGACTAAAGGTTTGACATTGCCGCTAATCAGTTACGGTGGTTCGAGCTTACTGATTATGTCAACAGCCATCATGATGCTGTTGCGTATTGATTATGAAACGCGTCTGGAGAAAGCGCAGGCGTTTGTACGAGGTTCACGATGAGTGGTCAAGGAAAGCGATTAATGGTGATGGCAGGCGGAACCGGTGGACATGTATTCCCGGGACTGGCGGTTGCGCATCATTTAATGGCCCAGGGGTGGCAAGTTCGCTGGCTGGGTACTGCCGATCGTATGGAAGCGGACTTAGTACCGAAGCACGGTATCGAGATCGACTTTATTCGTATCTCTGGTCTACGCGGTAAGGGTATTAAAGCGTTACTCGCAGCTCCGTTGCGTATCTTTAACGCCTGGCGTCAGGCGCGGGCGATTATGAAAGCGTATAAACCTGACGTGGTGCTCGGTATGGGCGGCTACGTATCAGGTCCAGGTGGTCTGGCAGCGTGGTCGTTAGGCATTCCGGTCGTACTTCATGAACAAAACGGTATTGCGGGCTTAACCAATAAATGGCTGGCGAAGATTGCGACCAAAGTGATGCAGGCGTTTCCAGGCGCTTTCCCTAATGCGGAAGTGGTGGGTAATCCTGTTCGTACCGATGTGCTGGCGCTGCCGTTGCCGCAGCAACGTTTGGCTGGACGTGAAGGTTCGGTTCGTGTGTTGGTAGTGGGTGGTTCTCAGGGCGCACGCATTCTTAACCAGACAATGCCGCTGGTTGCAGCAAAGCTGGGCGATTCAGTCACTATCTGGCATCAGAGCGGCAAAGGTTCGCAACAATCCGTTGAACAAGCGTATGCCGAAGCAGGGCAACCGCAGCATAAAGTGACGGAATTTATTGATGATATGGCGGCGGCGTATGCGTGGGCGGATGTTGTCGTTTGCCGCTCTGGTGCGTTGACGGTGAGTGAAATCGCTGCGGCGGGGTTACCAGCATTGTTTGTGCCGTTTCAGCATAAAGACCGCCAGCAATACTGGAATGCACTGCCGCTGGAAAAAGCGGGCGCAGCCAAAATTATCGAGCAACCACAGCTTACTGTGGATGCTGTCGCCAACACCCTGGCCGGGTGGTCGCGAGAAACCTTATTAACCATGGCAGAACGCGCCCGTGCTGCATCCATCCCGGATGCCACCGAGCGAGTGGCAAATGAAGTGAGCCGAGCTGCCCGGGCGTAATTGTGGCGATGCCTTTTGCATCGCATGAATTTGAGAAGTTAATGGCGTAAAGAATGAATACACAACAATTGGCAAAACTGCGTTACATCGTGCCCGAAATGCGTCGCGTTCGGCACATTCACTTTGTCGGCATCGGTGGTGCCGGTATGGGCGGTATTGCCGAAGTTCTGGCCAATGAAGGGTATCAGATCAGTGGTTCAGATTTAGCGCCAAATCCGGTCACGCAGCAGTTAATGAATCTGGGGGCGACGATTTACTTCAACCATCGCCCGGAAAACGTGCGCGACGCCAGCGTGGTCGTTGTTTCCAGTGCAATTTCTGCTGACAACCCTGAGATTGTTGCCGCCCATGAAGCGCGTATTCCGGTGATCCGTCGCGCGGAAATGCTGGCTGAGTTAATGCGTTTTCGTCATGGCATCGCCATTGCCGGAACGCACGGCAAAACGACAACCACCGCGATGGTTTCCAGCATCTATGCGGAAGCGGGTCTCGATCCAACTTTCGTTAACGGTGGGCTGGTAAAAGCGGCTGGCGTTCATGCACGTTTGGGGCATGGCCGCTACCTGATTGCCGAAGCGGATGAGAGCGATGCATCGTTCCTGCATCTGCAACCCATGGTGGCGATTGTCACCAATATCGAAGCCGACCATATGGATACCTACCAGGGCGACTTTGAGAATTTAAAACAGACCTTTATTAATTTTCTGCACAACCTGCCGTTTTATGGGCGTGCGGTAATGTGTGTTGACGATCCGGTGATCCGCGAATTGTTACCGCGCGTGGGGCGTCAGACCACAACTTACGGCTTCAGCGAAGATGCCGACGTGCGTGTAGAAGATTATCAGCAGATTGGTCCGCAGGGACACTTTACGCTGCTACGCCAGGACAAAGAGCCAATGCGCGTAACCCTGAATGCGCCTGGTCGTCATAATGCGCTGAACGCGGCGGCTGCGGTTGCGGTTGCTACGGAAGAGGGGATTGACGACGACGCTATTCTGCGTGCGCTGGAGAGCTTCCAGGGAACCGGTCGTCGCTTCGATTTCCTCGGTGAATTCCCGCTGGAGCCGGTCAACGGTAAAAGTGGTACAGCAATGCTGGTCGATGACTACGGTCACCACCCGACCGAAGTGGACGCCACCATTAAGGCGGCGCGTGCAGGCTGGCCGGATAAAAACCTGGTAATGCTGTTTCAGCCGCACCGTTTTACCCGTACGCGCGACCTGTATGATGATTTCGCCAATGTGCTGACGCAGGTTGATACCCTGTTGATGCTGGAAGTGTATCCGGCTGGCGAAGCGCCAATTCCGGGAGCGGACAGCCGTTCGCTGTGTCGCACGATTCGTGGACGTGGGAAAATTGACCCCATCCTGGTGCCGGACCCGGCGCAGGTAGCCGAGATGCTAGCACCGGTATTAACCGGTAACGACCTGATTCTCGTTCAGGGGGCTGGTAATATCGGAAAAATTGCCCGTTCTTTAGCTGAAATCAAACTGAAGCCGCAAACTCCGGAGGAAGAACAACATGACTGATAAAATCGCGGTTCTGTTGGGCGGAACTTCCGCAGAACGGGAAGTTTCTTTGAACTCTGGTACCGCAGTGTTAGCCGGGCTGCGCGAAGGCGGCGTCGACGCGCATCCTGTCGACCCGAAAGAAGTTGACGTGACGCAACTGAAATCGATGGGATTTCAGAAAGTATTTATCGCTCTGCACGGGCGCGGCGGTGAAGACGGCACATTGCAGGGGATGCTTGAGCTGATGGGACTGCCTTATACCGGCAGCGGAGTGATGGCATCTGCGCTTTCAATGGATAAACTACGCAGCAAACTGCTGTGGCAAGGTGCTGGTTTACCCGTAGCGCCGTGGGTAGCGTTAACCCGCGCAGAGTTTGAAAAAGGCATTAGCGATAAGCAGTTAGCCGAAATTTCTGCTCTGGGTTTACCATTAATCGTTAAGCCGAGCCGCGAAGGTTCCAGCGTGGGAATGTCAAAAGTAGTAGCAGAAAATGCTCTACAAGATGCATTAAGATTGGCATTTCAGCACGATGAAGAAGTATTGATTGAAAAATGGCTAAGTGGGCCGGAGTTCACTGTTGCGATACTCGGTGAAGAAATTTTACCGTCAATACGTATTCAACCCGCCGGAACCTTCTATGATTATGAGGCGAAGTATCTCTCTGATGAGACACAGTATTTCTGCCCCGCAGGTTTAGACGCGGCACAAGAGGCCAATTTGCAGGCATTAGTGCTGAAAGCATGGACGACGTTAGGTTGCAAAGGATGGGGGCGTATTGATGTCATGCTGGACAGCGATGGACAGTTTTATCTGCTGGAAGCCAATACCTCTCCGGGTATGACCAGCCACAGTCTGGTGCCGATGGCGGCACGTCAGGCAGGCTTAAGCTTCTCGCAGTTGGTAGTACGAATTCTGGAACTGGCGGACTAATATGTCGCAGGCTGCTCTGAACACGCGAAACAGTGAAGAAGAAATTTCTTCTCACCGCAATAATGGAACGCGTCTGGCGGGGATACTTTTCCTGCTGACGGTTTTAACGACTGTGTTGGTGAGCGGCTGGGTCGTGTTGGGCTGGATGGAAGATGCGCAACGCCTGCCGCTCTCAAAGCTGGTGTTGACCGGTGAACGCCATTACACGCGTAATGACGATATCCGGCAGTCGATCCTGGCATTGGGTGAGCCGGGTACTTTTATGACTCAGGATGTCAACATCATCCAGACGCAAATTGAACAACGCCTGCCGTGGATTAAGCAGGTGAGCGTCAGAAAGCAGTGGCCTGATGAATTGAAGATTCATCTGGTTGAATATGTGCCGATTGCGCGGTGGAATGATCAACATATGGTAGACGCCGAAGGAAACACCTTCAGCGTGCCGCCAGATCGCACCAGCAAGCAGGTGCTCCCGATGTTGTATGGCCCGGAAGGCAGCGCCAATGAAGTGTTGCAGGGTTATCGCGAAATGGGGCAAATGCTGGCAAAGGACAGATTTACTCTGAAGGAAGCGGCAATGACCGCGCGGCGTTCCTGGCAGTTGACGCTGAATAACGATATTAAGCTCAACCTTGGCCGGGGCGATACGATGAAACGTTTGGCTCGCTTTGTAGAACTTTATCCGGTTTTACAGCAGCAGGCGCAAACCGATGGCAAACGGATTAGCTACGTTGATTTGCGTTATGACTCTGGAGCGGCAGTAGGCTGGGCGCCCTTGCCGCCGGAGGAATCTACTCAGCAACAAAATCAGGCACAGGCAGAACAACAATGATCAAGGCGACGGACAGAAAACTGGTAGTAGGACTGGAGATCGGCACCGCGAAGGTTGCCGCTTTAGTAGGGGAAGTTCTGCCCGACGGTATGGTCAATATCATTGGTGTGGGCAGCTGCCCGTCACGTGGTATGGATAAAGGCGGGGTTAACGACCTCGAATCTGTGGTCAAATGCGTACAACGCGCCATTGACCAGGCAGAATTGATGGCAGATTGCCAGATCTCTTCGGTATATCTGGCGCTTTCTGGTAAGCACATCAGCTGCCAGAATGAAATTGGTATGGTGCCCATTTCTGAAGAAGAAGTGACGCAAGAAGATGTGGAAAACGTCGTCCATACCGCGAAATCGGTGCGTGTGCGCGATGAACATCGTGTGCTGCATGTGATCCCGCAAGAGTATGCCATTGACTATCAGGAAGGGATCAAAAATCCGGTAGGACTTTCGGGCGTGCGAATGCAGGCGAAAGTGCACCTGATCACATGTCACAACGATATGGCGAAAAACATTGTCAAAGCGGTTGAACGTTGTGGGCTGAAAGTTGACCAACTGATATTTGCCGGACTGGCATCAAGTTATTCGGTATTGACGGAAGACGAACGTGAACTGGGAGTCTGCGTCGTCGATATCGGTGGTGGTACAATGGATATCGCCGTTTATACCGGTGGGGCATTGCGCCACACCAAGGTAATTCCTTATGCTGGCAATGTGGTGACCAGCGACATTGCCTATGCCTTTGGCACGCCGCCAAGCGACGCCGAAGCGATTAAAGTTCGCCATGGCTGCGCGTTGGGTTCCATCGTCGGTAAAGATGAGAGCGTGGAAGTGCCGAGCGTAGGTGGGCGACCACCGCGTAGTCTGCAACGTCAGACGCTGGCGGAGGTGATTGAGCCACGGTATACCGAGTTGCTCAACCTGGTCAACGAAGAGATATTGCAGCTGCAGGAAAAGCTTCGCCAACAAGGCGTGAAACATCACCTGGCGGCGGGCATTGTATTAACCGGTGGCGCGGCGCAGATCGAAGGACTTGCCGCCTGCGCTCAGCGCGTGTTTCATACGCAGGTGCGTATTGGCGCGCCGCTGAATATCACCGGTTTAACTGATTATGCTCAGGAGCCGTATTACTCGACGGCTGTGGGATTGCTTCACTACGGGAAAGAGTCACATCTTAACGGTGAAGCGGAAGTAGAAAAACGTGTTACAGCATCAGTTGGCTCGTGGATCAAGCGACTCAATAGTTGGCTGCGAAAAGAGTTTTAATTTTTATGAGGTCGACGGTGATTACGGCCTCAGGCGACAGGCACATATCGGAGAGAAACTATGTTTGAACCAATGGAACTTACCAACGACGCGGTGATTAAAGTCATCGGCGTCGGCGGCGGCGGCGGTAATGCTGTTGAGCACATGGTGCGTGAGCGCATTGAAGGTGTTGAATTTTTCGCGGTAAATACCGATGCACAGGCGCTGCGTAAAACGGCGGTTGGGCAGACGATTCAGATCGGTAGTGGTATCACCAAAGGACTGGGCGCTGGCGCTAATCCAGAAGTTGGCCGTAATGCGGCTGATGAGGATCGCGATGCACTACGTGCGGCGCTGGAAGGTGCAGACATGGTATTTATTGCAGCAGGTATGGGTGGTGGTACTGGTACAGGTGCTGCGCCGGTCGTTGCTGAAGTGGCAAAAGATTTGGGTATCCTGACCGTTGCTGTCGTGACTAAGCCTTTCAACTTTGAAGGCAAGAAGCGTATGGCCTTCGCGGAGCAGGGGATCACTGAATTGTCCAAGCATGTGGACTCATTGATCACCATCCCGAACGACAAACTGCTGAAAGTGCTGGGGCGCGGTATCTCCCTGCTTGATGCGTTTGGCGCCGCGAACGATGTGCTGAAAGGCGCAGTTCAGGGTATCGCCGAACTGATTACTCGTCCGGGTCTGATGAACGTGGACTTTGCAGACGTACGTACCGTGATGTCTGAAATGGGCTACGCAATGATGGGTTCTGGCGTGGCGAGCGGTGAAGATCGTGCGGAAGAAGCGGCTGAAATGGCTATCTCTTCTCCATTGCTGGAAGACATCGACCTGTCTGGTGCGCGCGGCGTGCTGGTTAACATCACGGCGGGCTTCGACTTGCGTCTGGATGAGTTCGAAACCGTAGGTAACACCATCCGTGCATTTGCTTCGGATAACGCAACTGTGGTTATCGGTACTTCTCTTGACCCGGATATGAACGACGAACTGCGTGTAACCGTGGTTGCAACAGGTATCGGCATGGACAAACGTCCTGAAATCACTCTGGTGACCAATAAACAAGTTCAGCAGCCGGTGATGGATCGTTACCAGCAGCACGGTATGGCACCGCTGACGCAAGAGCAGAAACCGGTAGCTAAAGTGGTGAACGACAATACGCCGCAAACTGCGAAAGAGCCGGATTATCTGGATATCCCAGCTTTCCTGCGTAAGCAAGCTGACTAAGATTAAGCTGGAATTTGGGTTACCAGGCTCTTTGTGCTAAACTGGCCTGCCGAATGTATAGTACACTTCGGTTGGATAGGTAATTTGGCGAGATAATACGATGATCAAACAAAGGACACTTAAACGTATCGTTCAGGCGACGGGTGTCGGTTTACATACCGGCAAGAAAGTCACTCTGACGTTACGCCCTGCGCCGGCCAACACCGGGGTCATCTATCGTCGCACCGACTTGAATCCACCGGTAGATTTTCCGGCCGATGCCAAATCTGTGCGTGATACCATGCTCTGTACGTGTCTGGTCAACGAGCATGATGTACGGATTTCAACCGTTGAGCACCTGAATGCTGCGCTCGCGGGCTTAGGCATCGATAACATTGTTATCGAAGTTAACGCACCGGAAATCCCGATCATGGACGGTAGTGCCGCTCCGTTTGTTTACCTGCTGCTTGATGCGGGTATCGACGAGCTGAACTGCGCCAAGAAATTTGTTCGCATCAAAGAGACTGTTCGTGTCGAAGATGGCGATAAGTGGGCTGAATTTAAGCCATACAATGGTTTTTCGCTGGATTTCACCATCGATTTCAACCATCCGGCTATCGATTCCAGCAATCAACGTTATGCGATGAACTTCTCTGCTGATGCGTTTATGCGCCAGATCAGCCGTGCGCGTACGTTCGGTTTCATGCGTGATATCGAATACCTGCAGTCTCGTGGTTTGTGCCTGGGCGGCAGTTTCGATTGTGCCATCGTTGTTGACGATTATCGCGTACTGAACGAAGACGGTCTGCGTTTTGAAGACGAATTTGTTCGTCACAAAATGCTCGATGCGATCGGTGACTTGTTCATGTGTGGTCACAACATTATTGGTGCATTCACCGCTTATAAATCCGGTCATGCACTGAATAATAAATTGTTGCAGGCTGTCCTGGCAAAACAGGAAGCCTGGGAATATGTGACCTTCCAGGACGACGCAGAACTGCCGTTGGCCTTCAAAGCGCCTTCAGCCGTACTGGCATAACGACATTTATACTGTCGTATAAAATTCGACTGGCAAATCTGGCACTCTCTCCGGCCAGGTGAACCAGTCGTTTTTTTTGAGCTTTTATCAGAGCCGTAAGAAACGGTGCGAACGCTGTTTTCTTAAGCACTTTTACGTACAACTTATCTTCATTCCTGCTGTGGACTTCAGGCTTTAATGATAAGATTTGTGCGCTAAAAACGTTTGAATACGATCGGGATGGCAATAACGTGAGTGGAATACTGACGCGCTGGCGACAGTTTGGTAAACGCTACTTCTGGCCGCATCTCTTGTTAGGGATGGTCGCGGCGAGTTTAGGTCTGCCTGCGCTCAGCAACGCCGCCGAACCAAATGCGCCCGCAAAAGCGACAACCCGCAACCACGAGCCTTCCGCCAAAGTTAACTTTGGTCAGTTGGCCTTGCTGGAAGCGAACACGCGCCGCCCGAACTCAAACTATTCTGTTGATTACTGGCATCAGCACGCAATTCGCACGGTAATCCGTCATCTTTCCTTCGCAATGGCACCGCAAACGCTGCCCGTTGCCGAAGAATCTTTGCCTCTTCAGGCGCAACATCTTGCTTTACTGGATACGCTCAGCGCGCTGCTGACCCAGGAAGGCACGCCGTCTGAAAATGATTATCGCATTGATTATGCGCATTTTACCCCACAAGCAACATTCAGCACGCCCGTCTGGATAAGCCTGGCGCAAGGCATCCGTGCTGGCCCTCAACGCCTCAGCTAACAACAATAAACCTTTATTTCATTTTATTAACTCCGCAACGCGGGGCGTTTGAGATTTTATTATGCTAATCAAATTATTAACTAAAGTTTTCGGTAGTCGTAACGATCGTACCCTGCGCCGGATGCGCAAAGTGGTGAACATCATCAATGCCATGGAACCGGAGATGGAAAAACTCTCCGACGAAGAACTGAAAGGGAAAACCGCAGAGTTCCGCGCGCGCCTGGAAAAAGGCGAAGTGCTGGAAAATCTGATCCCGGAAGCCTTCGCCGTCGTGCGTGAAGCAAGTAAGCGCGTCTTTGGTATGCGTCACTTCGATGTACAGTTGCTCGGCGGTATGGTTCTTAATGAACGTTGCATCGCGGAAATGCGTACTGGTGAAGGTAAAACTCTGACCGCAACGCTGCCTGCTTACTTGAACGCATTAACCGGTAAAGGTGTGCACGTTGTTACCGTCAACGACTACCTGGCGCAACGTGACGCCGAAAACAACCGTCCGCTGTTTGAATTTCTCGGCCTGACCGTCGGCGTCAACCTGCCGGGAATGCCTGCGCCGGCAAAGCGTGAGGCTTACGCGGCTGACATCACTTACGGTACGAACAATGAATACGGCTTTGACTACCTGCGCGACAACATGGCGTTCAGCCCTGAAGAACGTGTACAGCGTAAACTGCACTATGCGCTGGTGGACGAAGTGGACTCCATCCTGATCGATGAAGCGCGTACACCGCTAATTATTTCCGGCCCGGCTGAAGACAGCTCGGAAATGTATAAGCGAGTGAACAAAATTATTCCGCACCTGATCCGTCAGGAAAAAGAAGACTCCGAAACCTTCCAGGGCGAAGGCCACTTCTCTGTTGATGAAAAATCTCGCCAGGTGAACCTGACCGAACGTGGTCTGGTGCTGATTGAAGAACTGCTGGTGAAAGAAGGCATCATGGATGAAGGGGAGTCGCTGTACTCTCCGGCCAACATCATGCTGATGCATCACGTAACGGCGGCGCTGCGCGCTCATGCGCTGTTTACTCGCGACGTCGATTACATCGTTAAAGATGGCGAAGTTATCATCGTTGACGAACACACCGGTCGTACCATGCAGGGGCGTCGCTGGTCCGATGGTCTGCACCAGGCTGTTGAAGCTAAAGAAGGTGTGCAGATCCAGAACGAAAACCAGACGCTGGCTTCTATCACCTTCCAGAACTACTTCCGTCTGTATGAAAAACTGGCGGGGATGACCGGTACTGCTGATACCGAAGCATTCGAATTCAGCTCAATTTACAAGCTGGATACCGTAGTCGTTCCGACCAACCGTCCGATGATTCGTAAAGATTTGCCAGACCTGGTCTACATGACCGAAGCAGAAAAAATTCAGGCGATCATTGAAGATATCAAAGAACGTACTGCGAAAGGTCAGCCGGTGCTGGTGGGTACTATCTCCATCGAAAAATCGGAGCTGGTGTCAAATGAGCTGACCAAAGCCGGTATCAAACACAACGTCCTCAACGCCAAATTCCACGCCAACGAAGCGGCGATTGTTGCTCAGGCAGGTTATCCGGCAGCGGTGACCATCGCGACCAACATGGCGGGTCGTGGTACTGACATTGTGCTTGGTGGTAGCTGGCAGGCAGAAGTTGCCGCGCTGGAAAATCCGACCGCAGAGCAAATTGAAAAAATTAAAGCCGACTGGCAGGTACGTCACGATGCGGTACTGGCAGCAGGTGGCCTGCATATCATCGGCACCGAACGTCACGAATCTCGTCGTATCGATAATCAGTTGCGCGGTCGTTCTGGTCGTCAGGGGGATGCTGGTTCTTCCCGTTTCTACCTGTCGATGGAAGATGCGCTGATGCGTATTTTTGCTTCCGACCGAGTATCCGGCATGATGCGTAAACTGGGTATGAAACCAGGCGAAGCCATTGAGCACCCGTGGGTGACCAAAGCGATTGCCAACGCCCAGCGTAAAGTTGAAAGCCGTAACTTCGATATTCGTAAGCAACTGCTGGAATATGATGACGTGGCTAACGACCAGCGTCGCGCCATTTACTCCCAGCGTAACGAACTGCTGGATGTTAGCGATGTGAGCGAAACCATCAACAGCATTCGTGAAGATGTGTTCAAAGCGACCATCGATGCCTACATTCCGCCACAGTCACTGGAAGAAATGTGGGATATTCCGGGTCTGCAGGAACGTCTGAAAAACGATTTCGACCTCGATTTGCCGATTGCCGAGTGGCTGGACAAAGAGCCTGAACTGCATGAAGAGACGCTGCGTGAGCGTATTCTGGCGCAGTCCATCGAAGTGTATCAGCGTAAAGAAGAAGTGGTTGGTGCTGAGATGATGCGTCACTTCGAGAAAGGCGTCATGCTGCAAACGCTTGACTCCCTGTGGAAAGAGCACCTAGCAGCGATGGACTATCTGCGTCAGGGTATCCACCTGCGTGGCTATGCACAGAAAGATCCGAAGCAGGAATACAAACGTGAATCGTTCTCCATGTTTGCAGCGATGCTGGAGTCGTTGAAATATGAAGTTATCAGCACGCTGAGCAAAGTCCAGGTACGTATGCCTGAAGAGGTTGAGGAGCTGGAACAACAGCGTCGTATGGAAGCCGAGCGTTTAGCGCAAATGCAGCAGCTTAGCCATCAGGATGACGACTCTGCAGCCGCAGCGGCACTGGCGGCGCAAACCGGTGAGCGCAAAGTAGGACGTAACGATCCTTGCCCGTGCGGTTCTGGTAAAAAATACAAGCAGTGCCATGGTCGCCTGCAATAAAAGCTAACTGTTGAAATAAAAGGCGCAGGATTCTGCGCCTTTTTTATAGGTTTAAGACAATGAAAAAACTGCAAATTGCGGTGGGTATTATTCGCAACGAGAACAATGAAATTTTTATTACTCGTCGTGCCGCAGATGCGCACATGGCGAATAAACTGGAGTTTCCAGGCGGTAAAATTGAAATGGGCGAAACACCGGAACGAGCGGTGGTGCGTGAACTTCAGGAAGAAGTCGGGATTACCCCGCAACATTTTTATCTATTTGAAAAGCTGGAATATGAATTCCCGGACAGGCATATAACTCTGTGGTTCTGGCTGGTCGAAAGCTGGGAAGGGGAGCCGTGGGGTAAAGAAGGGCAACCCGGTAAGTGGATGTCGCTGGTCGGTCTGAATGCCGATGATTTTCCGCCAGCCAATGAACCGGTAATTGCGAAGCTTAAGCGTCTGTAGGTCGGACAAGGCGTTTACGCCGCATCCGACATTTGCGCAAGATGCCTGATGCGACGCTGACCGCGTCTAATCAGGCCTACGTGCGGCATCAGACAAAATGTCACTGCTTTGGCTCTTCGCTCCAGTCATCACTCTCAGAAAGATCACCGCTGCTGGGGATTCGTTTTTCTTCAGCAGCCCATTCTCCGAGGTCGATCAGTTGACAACGTTTGCAACAAAATGGCCGAAACGGGCTGACTTCACCCCAAACCACCGTTTTCCCGCAGGTAGGGCAATTCACCGTAATAGTTTCTGACATTTTTACTCCTTAGCAACAGGCCAGTTCGAAATCCAGACGTTCCGGTACTTGTCCATTTTCACTGTCCAGCGGCATAAAACGAATCGCAAAACGGCTTTTATGACCGGAAATTTGCGGATAAAGCTGTGAATCGAGCGCCAGATTCAGGCGCAGCAAATCGGCATCGTCACCATTATCCTGATAAAAACCATTCAGGCTGGTTTGTTTGCGGAAGGGGGCAGACTGGCGAATTAAATCAAGCACCATGGTAAGTGCCTGGGTGAGCGGGTTCAGGCTGGCAATCCAGGTTTCTACCTGGCTGTCGCGTTGTGACTGGGGTAAATGCAGCCAGATATGCAAAGTGGGCAAATCAAAGCTACAACAGCCGCCAGGGATGCTCAGACGCTGACGCACTAAGGCAATCAGCCTGTCTTCACGTAGAAATTGCCCGATACGCGGCGCGGAAATCAACACGCTACCCGCTGTTTTTAACTGCTGAATTAATGCTTCAATACGGCTCTGATCAACGCCTGGCACGCCAATCCAGGTCTGGAGTTTACGTTGCTGGCGGTCAAGCTCTTTCAACAGCTCAGTGCGCACTTCTCCGCGCTCGAAAACATCCAGCAATTCGCTGACATTACGGAAGAAATGCAGGGCGCCAGCGTAGTCAACGATGGGTAAATTTACGGTGAGTTGTTGAATTAAAAACTCAATGCGCAGCCATGTACGCATTTTTTCATTTAGTGGATGTTCAAAAAGGACCTGGGTCTGCATTACGGTTTTTCCTGTGAGACAAACTGCGACGCAAGCTGCAAATAGTGTGCGTGCAGGCGGGCAACATCCGATGCAATAGCATTCGGTGCGCCGTTATTATCAATGACGTCATCTGCCACGGCAAGACGGGCTTTGCGCGTTGCCTGGGCAGCAAGAATTTGTTCGACATGCTCGCGAGTAACATCATCGCGCTGCATGGTGCGCTTAAGTTGCGTTTCTGGGCTGACATCCACCACCAGCACACGATTCGCTTTTTTATACAGTGAATTTTCTATCAGCAATGGCACAACCCACAGTATATAGGGAGAAGTTGCCTGCTGGATCTGACGTTGCGTCTCCTGCTGAATCAGCGGATGCAGCAGGGCGTTAAGCCAGTTTTTCTCTTCCGGGTTAGCGAAGATCCGCTCGCGCAAGACCCTGCGCTGCAATGACCCATCAGCAGCAATCATGTCAGCGCCAAAGTGTTCAGCAATGGCACGTAGCGCAGGTGCACCTGGTTCAACCACCTGACGCGCAATAATATCGGCATCAATGACGTTAATTCCGAGGTCTGCAAACGCATTTGCAACGGTACTCTTGCCACTGCCAATGCCTCCCGTTAAGGCAACTATATACCTCATAATTTATATTCCCGGGAATTCATCATGATTATCAAAATGTTAAAAATGAGCGTACAAAAGCGAAATTGATGGAACATTCGCTCATTATTTACCAGGTAAATTTATGGGATTGTAGCGTAAAAAAAGACAATTTCGCAGTCTTGCGCCACATCGATTAGTGCGTATGATAGCGTCACTGGAGTTGCGCTCTTATCCTTATAGCCATTAACCCCAGGAATCCGCACATGCGTATTGAAGAAGATCTGAAGTTAGGTTTTAAAGACGTCCTCATCCGTCCTAAACGTTCTACTCTTAAAAGTCGTTCCGATGTTGAACTGGAACGTCAATTCACCTTCAAACATTCAGGTCAGAGCTGGTCCGGCGTGCCGATTATCGCCGCGAATATGGACACCGTAGGCACTTTTTCCATGGCCTCTGCGCTGGCTTCTTTTGATATTCTGACTGCTGTGCATAAACACTATTCTGTCGAAGAGTGGCAAGCGTTTATCAACAATTCTTCCGCTGATGTGCTGAAACATGTGATGGTTTCTACCGGCACGTCTGATGCGGATTTCGAAAAAACCAAACAAATTCTCGACCTGAACCCGGCATTAAACTTCGTTTGTATTGATGTGGCGAATGGTTATTCCGAACACTTCGTGCAGTTCGTTGCGAAAGCGCGTGAAGCGTGGCCGACCAAAACCATTTGTGCTGGCAACGTAGTGACTGGTGAAATGTGTGAGGAGCTTATCCTCTCCGGTGCTGATATCGTTAAAGTTGGTATTGGCCCAGGTTCTGTCTGTACAACTCGCGTCAAAACAGGCGTCGGTTATCCGCAACTTTCTGCGGTAATCGAATGTGCCGATGCCGCGCACGGTCTGGGCGGGATGATCGTCAGCGATGGTGGCTGCACCACACCGGGCGATGTCGCGAAAGCCTTTGGCGGCGGTGCTGATTTCGTGATGCTCGGTGGTATGCTGGCAGGCCACGAAGAGAGCGGTGGTCGCATTGTTGAAGAGAACGGCGAGAAATTTATGCTGTTCTACGGCATGAGCTCCGAGTCTGCGATGAAACGCCACGTTGGCGGCGTTGCGGAATATCGCGCTGCAGAAGGTAAAACCGTTAAGCTGCCGCTGCGTGGTCCGGTTGAAAATACCGCACGTGATATTTTAGGTGGTCTGCGTTCAGCTTGTACATACGTTGGGGCTTCACGCCTGAAAGAGCTGACCAAGCGCACCACGTTTATCCGTGTGCAGGAACAAGAAAACCGCATCTTCAATAACCTGTAATCTCCCAATGCTGGCGTGGATCACCACGCCAGCGTTATCCCATCCCACTCATCGCATCGCCTAAATGGAAAATTGGCAGATACATTGCCACCACCAGTGTACCGATAATTCCTCCTGTAATAACCAGCAACGCCGGTTCCAGTAAGGCTGCAAGATTATCTGCCAGCGCCAGCGTGTTATCCCGATGATGGTGAGCGAGGTTATCTAACATGAGATCCAGCGAGCCGGATGCCTCTCCTGTTCTCACTAATTGCAAACAGAGTGGGCTAAACTCACCGGCATTTTTTAGCGCCAGCCAGATAGGCTGACCGTTACTGATATCGTGCTGGATTTGTGTCAGAAGTTGCGCCCAGTATGGGCAGCGCATTGTTTCTCTGACGCTCTCAATCCCTTGTAAAAAAGTAATCCCTGCACTTTGTGTCAGCGCCAGAATCGTAAAAATCTGCGTGAGTTTTTGTCCCCGCATCAGGGAACCCATAATCGGGATGCGTAACAGCAATTTCTGTCGCACGATAAGCCAGGTCGGGCGGCGCATCAGCAACTTATTGGCTATCGCCAGCAGAAAACCGAACAACACCAGCAGCCAGCCCCATTCGCCACTAAAGTCTGCCAGCGTCATGATCCCCTGCGTTAGTGCCGGTAGTGGGGTGTTGAAGGTCTTATAGATAGCGGCAAACTCCGGCAGAACAAAATGCAGCATTGCCACAACCACCATGATTGCCATCGCTAAAATGATGATGGGATAGCGCAATGCTGATTTCACTTTGTCGGCCAGCTGTCGCTGGGCTTTTTGCTGACGAGCCAGTTCAAAACAGCATTCATCCAGCTTACCGGTCAGTTCACCCGTGCGGATCATCGCCTGGTAGAGTGGTGGAAATACCTCTGACCAGGGTAATAAAGCATTGGAAAAGGTAACGCCCTGCTCGAGATCGTGCGCCAGTGATTGGAGCAACACTTGCCATTGCTTACTGGGATGCTGTTCCGCCAACAGTGCCAGCCCTTCAGAAAGCGTCAACCCGGCTTTGAGTAGCGTCGCCAGTTGATGAATGACTTCCGCGCTTTTATCTCCTCGCCACTGCGCAGAATTGATGGCGATTCGCTTCAGGCTTAGTGGGGTAACCATCTGTTGCTGTAGTGCCATAAGCAGCAAAGCACGGCTCTCTGCCCATAGCATCCCATCTTGCGTATTGCCGTCGCCGGTTATGCCATGCCAGCGCCAGAGTTGCTTACTCGCCATGCGGCATCCCCAATACGCGGATTAACTCTTCAAAGGTGGTTAAGCCTTGCTCCACGGCCAGGCAGCCGTTTTCAAAAAGCGTGCGCATTCCCGCCTGTCGGGCGTGCGTTTCCAGCGATTCAACGTCGGTATTAGCGGCAATAAGCTGACGTATAATCGGTGTTATGGGCAAAACTTCAAACAAGGCCGTGCGACCATAAAAACCGAGGTAGCAATGTTCACAACCGGGTGCTTGCCAGCGGGGCAGCGGCGATAGCCATACATTGTCGGGAATATGGATAGGCTCCCCTTGCTGCCGGCGACAATGTGGGCAAAGTTTGCGTACCAGACGCTGGGCTATTACCAGCGTGAGCGCCGACGAGAGCATCCAGCGGGCGACCCCCATTTGCTGTAAACGCACCAGCGTTTCGCAGGTGGAATTAGTGTGTAGCGTAGACAATACCAGATGACCCGTTTGCGCGGCTTTAATGGCGATTTCTGCCGTTTCGCCATCGCGGATCTCTCCGATCATGATGACGTCAGGATCCTGGCGCAATAACGCACGCAAAACGCCCTGAAAGGTGAGCCCGGCACGCGGATGTATTTGCGTCTGGTTTAGCCCGGCGATGGGGATCTCAACCGGATCTTCGACGCTACAAATATTAATGTCAGCGGTATTCAGCGTTTGCAGGGCACTATAAAGCGTGACCGTTTTGCCGCTTCCGGTAGGGCCAGTTACCAGCACCAGTCCCTGTGGTTGCTGTAGGGCATGAGCAAAGTCCGCCAGTTGTAACGGCTGCATTCCCAGCGTGTTGACATCCAGCGCCTGGTTCACCTGCTGTAACAACCGTAATACCACCTTTTCACCGCCCCGACATGGCAAGGTCGCAATACGAAATGAGACGGCGTTCCCTGCCAGTTCGACAGTGAATTGCCCGTCCTGCGGCAGGCGATGTTCCGCAATATCCAGGCTTCCCAGCACTTTTAATCTGGCGGTTAATGCCACTCCGATATCCAGCGGAATGTCCGGCAAAGGATGCAGTACACCGTCGATACGCAGGCGGATACGGTATCCATTGTCTGCTGGTTCGATATGAATATCAGACGCGCGTTGTTCCAGCGCAGATTGTAACGTTTGGGTCAGCAACTCTGCTCTGGGCTGATGCTTCTCCTGAACGGCTAAGGGCAACGTTTGTTGTACGCGACTGGCGTGACCTTCCATCTGCTGGCGCGTCCAGCAGGTGATCTCAATGCGTTTAGTGGTGGCAAAATGTAAGGCGTCGAGGAATTCATGCGAAGGCGCATCGACCACCGCCACATGAACCACCTCTTCGCTGGCATCCAGCAAGACTCCCTGATAACGCAGACACAGGGCGGTGAGCTGTGAAATATTCATGGCCGCTCCTTAGTTAGCGTCATCAAAGCGGAAGACATCTTCGCAGGCTTGCTGCAACGCGCTGTCACTTTGAATATTGCAGTTGCGCGTCCAGCCGGTGACGCCGTTTGCGTTATTCCAACCCGGTGTCATGACGACGCTTAGCCCATTGAGACTTTCTTGCCCGGTCAGCGACACCACGCCCTTTGCCACACTCATGGCTGAAACATAGCGGGTGGTGGTAGGCGAGGGAATGCCATTACTGCCACCGTCGCAGGTATCTATTCCACCATGTTCCAGCGCGCACAACTCTACGGCGGTACGGTAAGGCACAAAGGTTTGTAGCATGTCGGTGAGTGCGGCTTTGCGCAGGTAGTTTTGATAAGCGGGAATGCCGATGGCGCTTAAAATGGCAATGATGCCAATAACCACCATCAGTTCGATAAGTGTAAAACCGCGTTGCTTGTCCATCTGTTTTGCTCCTTGATTTCGTTGGCGCTACTTTGGCAAACGCCATCGGCACAGGCGAGGGGCAAAAAACAAAACGGGAAAGCAGCTTCCGGGGTTTTTTATTACGTTGCAGTGAAAGACAAGAAATTTGCGAGGCGTTACGAAGAAAGATGGGGGAAGGGAAGATTATCCGCCCGCTACGGAGCGGATAAATCTGTCAGCAATTAGCGAAAACGCATTGAAAGGTCGAGTGCCTGTACGTGTTTAGTTAGCGCACCGACGGAGATAAAGTCCACGCCCGTTTCGGCAAATTCGCGCAGAGTTTTGTCGGTGACGTTGCCAGACACTTCCAGTAGCGCCTTGCCGTTGGTGCGATTGACGGCTTCGCGCATCTGTTCTGTTTCGAAGTTATCCAGCATGATGATATCGGCACCTGCTTTCAGGGCTTCATCAAGTTCTTCCAGATTTTCTACTTCGACTTCTACTGGCGCATCCGGGTGCAACCAGGACGCTTTTTCGACCGCCTGACGCACTGAGCCGGAGGCAATAATATGGTTTTCTTTGATAAGGAAGGCATCAGAAAGCCCCAGACGGTGATTCGCTCCGCCGCCGCAAAGTACCGCGTATTTCAGAGCTGAACGCAGGCCGGGTAAGGTTTTGCGCGTATCCAACAACTGCGTGTTGGTGCCTTCCAGTAATTCGACATAGTGGCGTACCTTACTGGCAACCCCTGAAAGAGTTTGCACAAAATTGAGCGCAGTGCGTTCGCCCGTTAACAGCACGCGGGATGGGCCTTCAAGTTCGAACAAGGGTTGATTGGCGTTGATGACATCGCCGTCATCGACATGCCAGATGATGGTGACATCGTCGCCTGCCAGCTGAATAAACACCTCTTCAACCCAGCGTTTGCCGCAAAATACGCCATTCTCGCGGGTGATCACCGTGGCATGAGAGCGAGAATTTTCCGGTAAAAGTTTTGCCGTAATGTCATTGTTGGCATCGACTGTTCCGCCTAAATCTTCCCGCAGCGCCTGAGCCACCGCGCCGGGGATATCGAGATTAATGCGTTCCAGCAGCTCGTCACGTCGGGTGTCAGGGTTATAGCGGCGAGGCGGCATGTTAAAACTCCAGATAGCTAACGAATCATAAGGTAGAAACATGCTACTCTGAACCGGGTATTAGCACCACATATAAGGAGATCCTGCATGTTGTTAGAACAGGGGTGGCTGGTCGGCGCGCGCCGCGTTCCCTCACCACATTACGATTGTCGCCCGGATGACGAAACACCCACCCTGCTGGTGGTGCACAATATTAGCCTGCCGCCAGGCGAGTTTGGCGGTCCGTGGATCGACGCATTATTCACCGGAACTATTGATCCGCAGGCACATCCTTTCTTTGCTGAGATCGCCCATTTGCGCGTTTCCGCTCATTGTTTGATTCGCCGTGATGGTGAAATTGTCCAGTATGTTCCTTTCGATAAACGCGCCTGGCACGCGGGAGTCTCTCAGTATCAAGGTCGCGAACGCTGTAATGATTTTTCTATTGGGATTGAGCTGGAAGGTACTGACACGCTGGCGTACACCGATGCGCAGTATCAACAGCTTGCGGCGGTTACGCGGGCGCTGATTGATCGCTATCCAGATATCGCTAAAAACATGACGGGGCATTGCGATATTGCGCCGGAGCGGAAAACCGATCCCGGTCCTGCATTTGATTGGGCACGGTTTCGTGCGCTGGTTAGCAAGGAGACAACATGACGCTATTTACAACCTTACTGGTGCTAATTTTTGAGCGCCTGTTTAAGTTGGGCGAGCACTGGCAGCTTGATCACCGTCTTGAAGCGTTCTTTCGGGGGGTGAAACATTTTTCGCTGGGGCGCACGTTAGGTATGACCATTATTGCGATGGGGGTGACTTTTTTGCTGTTGCGCGCGTTGCATGGGTTATTGTTCAACGTCCCGACGCTGCTGGTATGGCTGTTGCTTGGTTTACTGTGTATTGGCGCGGGTAAAGTGCGTCTCCATTATCATGCATATCTGACAGCCGCTTCACGTAACGATAACCATGCCCGTTCCACGATGGCTGGCGAATTAACCATGATTCACGGTGTTCCTGCAGGTTGTGATGAACGTGAGTTCTTGCGTGAGCTTCAAAATGCACTGCTGTGGATCAATTTCCGTTTTTACCTGGCGCCGCTGTTCTGGTTGATTGTAGGGGGAACCTGGGGGCCAGTTACGCTGATGGGGTATGCGTTTTTGCGTGCATGGCAATACTGGCTGGCGCGTTACCAGACGCCGCATCATCGTTTACAGTCCGGCATTGATGCCGTGCTTCATGTGCTGGATTGGGTGCCGGTTCGTCTTGCGGGTGTGGTATATGCCTTGATCGGTCACGGTGAGAAAGCATTACCTGCCTGGTTTGCTTCGCTGGGTGATTTCCATACTTCGCAATATCAGGTGTTAACGCGTCTGGCGCAGTTCTCTCTGGCGCGTGAACCGCATGTTGATAAGGTGGAGACGCCGAAAGCAGCGGTTTCAATGGCGAAGAAAACTTCGTTCGTGGTTGTGGTGGTGATTGCGCTACTGACGATTTACGGAGCGTTGGTGTAAAGATTGTAGCCCTCACCCAGCGCGGGTGAGGGCGTAGAGAGATTAATGCGCTTTTATGGCTTTTGCGGTTTTCTCTTTAAACAGATAACCGATGCCTAACACGAGCAGCCATACCGGGATCAGGTAAACCGAAATCGCCATTCCCGGCGTCATCAGCATAATTACCAGTACCGCCGCCATAAACAGCAGGCAGATCCAGTTACCAAGTGGATAGAGTAGGGCAGGGAAGCGAGTTACCACGCCTTGTGCTTGTTTGGCGCGACGGAATTTCATATGCGCCAGGCTAATCATCGCCCAGTTGATTACCAGAGCGGAAACCACCAGCGCCATTAACAGTCCGAATGCGGACTCTGGGGCAAGGTAGTTAATCAGTACGCACAATGCCGTAACCAACGCAGAGACCAGAATGGTGTTTACCGGTACGCCGCGTTTATCGACGGAAGCGAGCATTTTCGGTGCGTTTCCTTGTTGTGCCAGACCGAAAAGCATACGGCTGTTGCAGTAGACGCAACTGTTGTAAACCGAAAGCGCCGCCGTCAATACCACGATATTCAGGGCGTTAGCCACAAAGGTATCGCCCAACTCGTGGAAGATCAGCACAAATGGACTGGTATCGGCGGTAACGCGTGTCCACGGCATCAGCGAGAGCAGAACGGCTAAGGAACCAATGTAGAAAATCAGGATGCGGTAGATAACCTGGTTAGTCGCTTTGGGAATACTTTGCTCCGGGTTATCTGCTTCTGCTGCGGTGATGCCCACCAGTTCCAGACCGCCGAACGAGAACATGATAATCGCCATCATCATCACCAGCCCGGTGAAGCCGTGCGGCAGGAAGCCACCTTGATCCCACAGGTTGCTAACGCTCGCCTGCGGGCCGCCGTTGCCGCTAAACAGCAGCCAGCCACCGAAGATGATCATCGCCACCACCGCGATAACTTTGATAATGGCAAACCAGAACTCCATCTCGCCAAACACTTTAACGTTGGTCAGGTTGATGGCGTTGATCACCACAAAGAATACGGCGGCCGAAGCCCAGGTGGGGATTTCCGGATACCAGAACTGAATGTATTTGCCGACGGCAGTAAGCTCTGCCATGGCAACTAAAACGTACAGTACCCAGTAGTTCCAGCCAGAGGCGAAACCAGCAAAGCTGCCCCAGTATTTATAAGCAAAGTGGCTGAAGGAGCCTGCTACCGGTTCTTCGACCACCATTTCACCTAACTGACGCATGATCAGAAAGGCGATAAAACCGGCAATAGCGTAACCCAGGATAATCCCTGGCCCTGCGGACTGTATTACGGAGGCGCTTCCCAGGAATAGCCCGGTTCCTATCGCGCCACCCAGCGCGATAAGCTGGATATGGCGGTTTTTAAGGCCGCGCTTTAGCTGCTCGCCGTGCTGTTGACCTTCCATCATGAAACCTCGTGCGGTGATTGTTTTTTTGATCTACGCAGTAATGCGTGTGTAAGTTTGCAATTCCGTTTGTTGTATTAATTTGTTTACATCAAAGGCGTTTGAATTGTTACAAAGGGACTTCCGTCAGTTCAAGAATAATGGTATGCGGCAGCGAATGCACTCGCTTTATGCCAGGTTGAAGATGAGTTGCCTAAAAAGAAATCGTTTGTAAAGGGAAGCCCCGAAACACCCCACCGCAATAAATGAATATAAATTCATTTTAATGGCATTAAAAATCGAAAAATTGGTAAGTGAATCGGTTCAATTCGGATTTTTATAGTTTAATAAACGTTAAAAAAACCATTACTCACGTAAAGTCTACATTTGTGCATAGTTACAACTTTGAAACGTCATATGTGTCAAGTTGTTAAAATGTGCACAGTTTCATGATTTCAATCAAAACCTGTATGGACATGAGGTGAATACTTTGTTACTTTAGCGTCACAGACATGAAATTGGTAAGACCAATTGACTTCGGCAAGTGGCTTAAGACAGGAACTCATGGCCTACAGCAAAATCCGCCAACCAAAACTCTCCGATGTGATTGAGCAGCAACTGGAGTTTTTGATCCTCGAAGGCACACTTCGTCCGGGCGAAAAACTCCCACCGGAACGCGAACTGGCGAAACAGTTCGACGTCTCCCGTCCCTCCTTGCGTGAGGCGATTCAACGTCTCGAAGCGAAGGGCTTGTTGCTTCGTCGCCAGGGTGGCGGCACTTTTGTCCAGAGCAGCCTCTGGCAAAGTTTCAGCGATCCGCTGGTGGAGCTGCTCTCCGACCATCCTGAATCACAGTATGACTTGCTCGAAACACGACACGCCCTGGAAGGTATCGCCGCTTATTACGCCGCGCTGCGTAGTACCGATGAAGACAAGGAACGCATCCGTGAACTCCATCACGCCATAGAGCTGGCGCAGCAGTCTGGCGATCTGGACGCGGAATCAAACGCCGTACTCCAGTATCAGATTGCCGTCACCGAAGCGGCCCACAATGTGGTTTTGCTTCATCTGCTAAGGTGTATGGAGCCGATGTTGGCTCAGAATGTCCGTCAGAACTTCGAATTGCTCTATTCGCGTCGCGAGATGCTGCCGCTGGTGAGTAGTCACCGCACCCGCATATTCGAAGCGATTATGGCCGGTAAGCCGGAAGAAGCGCGCGAAGCATCACATCGCCATCTGGCCTTTATCGAAGAAATTTTGCTCGACAGAAGCCGTGAAGAGAGTCGCCGTGAGCGTTCTCTGCGCCGTCTGGAGCAACGAAAGAATTAGTGATTTTTCTGGTGAAAATTAGCCAGAAGATGTTGTAAATCAAGCGCATATAAAAGCGCGGCAACTAAACGTAGAACCTGTCTTATTGAGCTTTCCGGTGAGAGTTCAATGGGACAGGTTCCAGAAAACTAAACGTTATTAGATAGATAAGGAATAACCCATGTCAGAACGTTTCCCAAATGACGTGGATCCGATCGAAACTCGCGACTGGCTCCAGGCGATCGAATCGGTCATCCGTGAAGAAGGTGTTGAGCGTGCTCAGTATCTGATCGACCAACTGCTTGCTGAAGCCCGCAAAGGCGGAGTCAACGTAGCCGCAGGCACCGGCGTCAGCAACTACATCAACACCATCCCCGTTGAAGAACAACCGGAGTATCCGGGTAATCTGGAACTGGAACGCCGTATTCGTTCAGCTATCCGCTGGAACGCCATCATGACGGTTCTGCGTGCATCCAAAAAAGATCTGGAACTGGGCGGCCACATGGCATCCTTCCAGTCTTCCGCAACCATTTATGATGTGTGCTTTAACCACTTCTTCCGTGCACGCAACGAGCAGGATGGCGGCGACCTGGTTTACTTCCAGGGCCACATTTCCCCGGGCGTTTACGCTCGTGCTTTCCTGGAAGGTCGTCTGACTCAGGAGCAGCTCGATAACTTCCGTCAGGAAGTTCACGGCAATGGCCTCTCTTCCTATCCGCACCCGAAACTGATGCCGGAATTCTGGCAGTTCCCGACCGTATCTATGGGGCTGGGTCCGATTGGTGCTATTTACCAGGCTAAATTCCTGAAATATCTGGAACACCGTGGCCTGAAAGATACCTCTAAACAGACCGTTTACGCGTTCCTCGGCGACGGTGAAATGGACGAACCGGAATCCAAAGGTGCGATTACCATCGCTACCCGTGAAAAACTGGATAACCTGGTCTTCGTTATCAACTGTAACCTGCAGCGTCTTGACGGCCCGGTAACTGGTAACGGCAAGATCATCAACGAACTGGAAGGCATCTTCGAAGGTGCTGGCTGGAACGTGATCAAAGTGATGTGGGGTAGCCGTTGGGATGAACTGCTGCGTAAAGATACCAGCGGTAAACTGATCCAGCTGATGAACGAAACCGTTGACGGCGACTACCAGACCTTCAAATCGAAAGATGGTGCGTACGTTCGTGAACACTTCTTCGGTAAATATCCGGAAACCGCAGCACTGGTTGCAGACTGGACTGACGAGCAGATCTGGGCACTGAACCGTGGTGGTCACGATCCGAAGAAAATCTACGCTGCATTTAAGAAAGCGCAGGAAACCAAAGGCAAAGCGACAGTAATCCTTGCTCATACCATTAAAGGTTACGGCATGGGCGACGCGGCTGAAGGTAAAAACATCGCGCACCAGGTTAAGAAAATGAACATGGACGGCGTGCGTCACATCCGCGACCGTTTCAATGTGCCGGTGTCTGATGCAGATATCGAAAAACTGCCGTACATCACCTTCCCGGAAGGTTCTGAAGAGCATACCTATCTGCACGCTCAGCGTCAGAAACTGCACGGTTATCTGCCAAGCCGCCAGCCGAACTTCACCGAGAAGCTGGAGCTGCCGAGCCTGCAAGACTTCGGCGCGCTGCTGGAAGAGCAGAGCAAAGAGATCTCTACCACTATCGCTTTCGTTCGTGCCCTGAACGTGATGCTGAAGAACAAGTCGATCAAAGATCGTCTGGTGCCGATCATCGCCGACGAAGCGCGTACTTTCGGTATGGAAGGTCTGTTCCGTCAGATTGGTATTTACAGCCCGAACGGTCAGCAGTACACCCCGCAGGACCGCGAGCAGGTTGCTTACTATAAAGAAGACGAGAAAGGTCAGATTCTGCAGGAAGGGATCAACGAGCTGGGCGCAGGTTGTTCCTGGCTGGCAGCGGCGACTTCTTACAGCACCAACAACCTGCCGATGATTCCGTTCTACATCTATTACTCGATGTTTGGCTTCCAGCGTATCGGCGATCTGTGCTGGGCGGCTGGCGACCAGCAAGCGCGTGGCTTCCTGATCGGCGGTACTTCCGGTCGTACCACCCTGAACGGTGAAGGTCTGCAGCACGAAGATGGTCACAGCCATATTCAGTCGCTGACTATCCCGAACTGTATCTCTTACGACCCGGCTTACGCTTACGAAGTTGCTGTCATCATGCATGACGGTCTGGAGCGTATGTACGGTGAAAAACAAGAGAACGTTTACTACTACATCACTACGCTGAACGAAAACTACCACATGCCGGCAATGCCGGAAGGTGCTGAGGAAGGTATCCGTAAAGGTATCTACAAACTCGAAACCATTGAAGGTAGCAAAGGTAAAGTTCAGCTGCTGGGCTCCGGTTCTATCCTGCGTCACGTCCGTGAAGCGGCAGAGATCCTGGCGAAAGATTACGGCGTAGGTTCTGACGTTTATAGCGTGACCTCCTTCACCGAACTGGCGCGTGATGGTCAGGATTGTGAACGCTGGAACATGCTGCACCCGCTGGAAACTCCGCGCGTTCCGTACATTGCTCAGGTGATGAATGACGCTCCGGCAGTGGCATCTACCGACTATATGAAACTGTTCGCTGAGCAGGTCCGTACTTACGTACCGGCTGACGACTACCGCGTCCTGGGTACTGATGGCTTCGGTCGTTCCGACAGCCGTGAGAACCTGCGTCACCACTTCGAAGTTGATGCTTCCTACGTAGTGGTTGCGGCGCTGGGCGAACTGGCTAAACGTGGCGAAATCGATAAGAAAGTGGTTGCTGACGCAATCGCCAAATTCAACATCGATGCAGAAAAAGTTAACCCGCGTCTGGCGTAAGAGGTAAAAGAATAATGGCTATCGAAATCAAAGTACCGGACATCGGGGCTGATGAAGTTGAAATCACCGAGATCCTGGTCAAAGTGGGCGACAAAGTTGAAGCCGAACAGTCGCTGATCACCGTAGAAGGCGACAAAGCCTCTATGGAAGTTCCGTCTCCGCAGGCGGGTATCGTTAAAGAGATCAAAGTCTCTGTTGGCGACAAAACCCAGACCGGCGCACTGATTATGATTTTCGATTCCGCCGACGGTGCAGCTGACGCTGCACCTGCTCAGGCAGAAGAGAAGAAAGAAGCCGCTCCGGCAGCAGCACCAGCGGCAGCGGCGGCAAAAGATGTTAACGTTCCGGATATCGGCAGCGACGAAGTCGAAGTGACCGAAATCCTGGTGAAAGTGGGCGATAAAGTTGAAGCTGAACAGTCGCTGATCACCGTTGAAGGCGACAAGGCTTCTATGGAAGTTCCGGCGCCGTTTGCAGGCACCGTGAAAGAGATCAAAGTGAACGTTGGCGACAAAGTGTCTACCGGCTCGCTGATTATGATCTTCGAAGTTGCGGGTGAAGCAGGTGCGGCAGCTCCGGCAGCTCCGGCTCCGGCGGCTAAACAGGAAGCGGCTCCGGCAGCAGCACCTGCACCAGCGGCTGGCGTGAAAGAAGTTAACGTTCCGGATATCGGCGGTGACGAAGTTGAAGTGACCGAAGTGATGGTGAAAGTGGGCGACAAAGTTGCCGCTGAACAGTCACTGATCACCGTAGAAGGCGACAAAGCCTCTATGGAAGTTCCGGCTCCGTTCGCGGGCGTCGTGAAGGAACTGAAAGTCAACGTTGGCGATAAAGTGAAAACTGGCTCGCTGATTATGATCTTCGAAGTTGAAGGCGCAGCGCCTGCGGCAGCTCCGGTGAAACAGGAAGCGGCAGCGCCGGCTCCAGCAGCAAAAGCTGAAGCACCGGCAGCAGCACCGGCTGCGAAAGCGGAAGGTAAATCTGAATTTGCTGAAAACGACGCTTACGTTCACGCGACTCCGCTGATCCGCCGTCTGGCACGCGAGTTTGGCGTTAACCTGGCGAAAGTGAAGGGCACTGGCCGTAAAGGTCGTATCCTGCGCGAAGACGTTCAGGCTTACGTGAAAGAAGCTATCAAACGTGCAGAAGCGGCTCCGGCAGCGACTGGCGGCGGTATCCCTGGCATGTTGCCGTGGCCGAAGGTGGACTTCAGCAAGTTTGGTGAAATCGAAGAAGTGGAACTGGGCCGTATCCAGAAAATCTCTGGTGCTAACCTGAGCCGTAACTGGGTGATGATCCCGCATGTTACTCACTTCGACAAAACCGATATCACCGAGCTGGAAGCGTTCCGTAAACAGCAGAACGAAGAAGCAGCGAAACGTAAGCTGGATGTGAAGATAACCCCAGTTGTCTTCATCATGAAAGCCGTTGCTGCGGCACTTGAGCAGATGCCTCGCTTCAACAGTTCGCTGTCGGAGGACGGTCAGCGTCTGACCCTGAAGAAATACATCAACATCGGTGTGGCGGTGGATACCCCGAACGGTCTGGTTGTTCCGGTATTCAAAGACGTCAACAAGAAAGGCATCATCGAGCTGTCTCGCGAGCTGATGACTATTTCTAAGAAAGCGCGTGACGGTAAGCTGACTGCGGGCGAAATGCAGGGCGGTTGCTTCACCATCTCCAGCATCGGCGGCCTGGGTACTACCCACTTCGCGCCGATTGTGAACGCGCCGGAAGTGGCTATCCTCGGCGTTTCCAAGTCCGCGATGGAGCCGGTGTGGAATGGTAAAGAGTTCGTGCCGCGTCTGATGCTGCCGATCTCTCTCTCCTTCGACCACCGCGTGATCGACGGTGCTGATGGTGCCCGTTTCATTACCATCATTAACAACACGCTGTCTGACATTCGCCGTCTGGTGATGTAAATAAAAGAGCCGGCCCATCGGCCGGCTTTTTTCTGGTAATCTCATGAATGTATTGAGATTATTAGCGAATAGACAAATCGGTTGCCGTTTGTTGTTTAAAAATTGTTAACAATTTTGTAAAATACCGACGGATAGAACGACCCGGTGGTGGTTAGGGTATTACTTCACATACCCTATGGATTTCTGGGTGCAGCAAGGTAGCAAGCGCCAGAATCCCCTGGAGCTTACATAAGTAAGTGACTGGGGTGAGGGCGTGAAGCTAACGCCGCTGCGGCCTGAAAGACGACGGGTATGACCGCCGGAGATAAATAAATAGAGGTCATGATGAGTACTGAAATCAAAACTCAGGTCGTGGTACTTGGGGCAGGCCCCGCAGGTTATTCTGCTGCCTTCCGTTGCGCTGATTTAGGTCTGGAAACCGTAATCGTAGAACGCTACAACACCCTCGGCGGTGTTTGCCTGAACGTCGGCTGTATCCCTTCTAAAGCACTGCTGCACGTAGCGAAAGTTATCGAAGAAGCCAAAGCTCTGGCTGAACACGGTATCGTCTTCGGTGAACCGAAAACCGATATCGACAAGATTCGTACCTGGAAAGAGAAAGTGATCAATCAGCTGACCGGTGGTCTGGCTGGTATGGCGAAAGGCCGCAAAGTAAAAGTGGTCAACGGTCTGGGTAAATTCACCGGGGCGAACACCCTGGAAGTTGAAGGTGAGAACGGTAAAACCGTGATCAACTTCGACAACGCGATCATCGCAGCGGGTTCTCGCCCGATCCAACTGCCGTTTATTCCGCATGAAGATCCGCGTATCTGGGACTCCACTGACGCGCTGGAACTGAAAGAAGTACCAGAACGCCTGCTGGTTATGGGTGGTGGTATCATCGGTCTGGAAATGGGAACCGTATACCACGCGCTGGGTTCACAGATTGACGTGGTTGAAATGTTCGACCAGGTTATCCCTGCGGCTGACAAAGACATCGTTAAAGTCTTCACCAAGCGTATCAGCAAGAAATTCAACCTGATGCTGGAAACCAAAGTTACTGCCGTTGAAGCGAAAGAAGACGGTATTTATGTGACGATGGAAGGCAAAAAAGCACCGGCTGAACCGCAGCGTTACGATGCCGTGCTGGTAGCGATTGGTCGTGTGCCGAACGGTAAAAACCTCGACGCAGGTAAAGCAGGCGTGGAAGTGGACGACCGTGGCTTCATCCGCGTTGATAAACAACTGCGTACCAACGTACCGCACATCTTTGCTATCGGCGATATCGTCGGTCAGCCGATGCTGGCACACAAAGGTGTTCACGAAGGTCACGTTGCTGCTGAAGTTATCGCAGGTAAGAAACACTACTTCGATCCGAAAGTTATCCCGTCCATCGCTTATACCGAACCAGAAGTTGCATGGGTAGGTCTGACTGAGAAAGAAGCGAAAGAGAAAGGCATCAGCTACGAAACCGCCACCTTCCCGTGGGCTGCTTCTGGTCGTGCTATCGCTTCCGACTGCGCAGACGGTATGACCAAACTGATTTTCGACAAAGAATCTCACCGTGTGATCGGTGGTGCAATTGTCGGTACTAACGGCGGTGAGCTGCTGGGTGAAATCGGTCTGGCAATCGAAATGGGTTGTGACGCGGAAGACATCGCGCTGACCATCCACGCGCACCCGACTCTGCATGAGTCTGTGGGTCTGGCGGCAGAAATATTCGAAGGTAGCATCACTGACCTGCCGAACCCGAAAGCGAAGAAGAAGTAATTCTTCGTGTGCCGGAACATCCGGCAAATTAAGAAGCGGCTATTCTGGCCGCTTCAGATTGTTGACAAAGTGCTCGTTGTTGATGCCGGATGCGGCGTAAACGCCTTATCCG
>NZ_AEJZ01000038.1:0-16786 GCF_000208525.1 Escherichia sp. TW14182 | reverse complement strand
TACTTCATGGATATTTGGCTGGCAGATATTAAAATTAGATATTGAATATTCTGTATGTTAATAGATTCATATAAAATCAACAAAAAGCTTAATATATGGATTTCATTTGTTTTAAAGTGGTTGTAATTAAAATTTACGCCAGGCTACATTTGAGTTAATCACGTAGGCCACGTACAAAGCGCGTGTTCAATGGATTGATGACGTGCGGCGAATCCATCAGTTTTATCTACACTTGGGATAATGCGCTGACGGGAGTAAAAAAATGGCTGACTGGAATCCCTCTTTATATCTGCACTTCAACGCCGAACGGTCACGACCGGCAGTAGAACTGCTTGCCAGAGTCCCTCTGGAAAACGCCTGGGAAATAGCCGATCTTGGCTGTGGCCCAGGCAATAGCACCGCCCTGCTACATCAACGCTGGCCAACGGCTAAAATTACCGGCATTGATTCGTCTCCGGCGATGATTGCCGAAGCGCGCGCAATTTTACCAGAATGTCAGTTTGTGGAAGCAGACATCCGCAATTGGCAACCGAACCATGCACTCGATCTGATTTTCGCCAATGCCTCGCTGCAATGGCTGCCCGAACACTATGAACTGTTTCCGCATCTGGTATCGTTACTCAATCCGCATGGCGGGCTGGCGGTGCAAATGCCGGACAACTGGCTGGAGCCGACGCATGTGTTAATGCGCGAAGTCGCCTGGGAGCAGCATTATCCGGATCGTGGACGCGAACCGCTGGCAGGCGTTCATGCTTACTACGATATTCTGAGCGAAGCCGGATGTGAGGTTGATATCTGGCGCACCACCTACTATCACCAGATGCCGTCGCACCAGGCGATTATTGACTGGGTGACAGCCACCGGATTACGCCCATGGTTGCAGGATCTGACGGAGAGTGAGCAGCAGCATTTTCTTACGCGCTACCATCAGATGCTGGAAGAACAGTATCCACTGCAGGAGAACGGGCAGATACTGTTGGCATTTCCGCGTCTGTTTATTGTTGCCCGGCGCACGGAGTAATTATTACGTCAGCTGGTAATGGCGATCGGGAAGAATCTTCGGCGGAATTTCTGTTTCGTCGTTCATCTGTAACAGGTCAATTTCAATAGCGTTGCAGATGGCATCCAACGGTAAATCATTGTTTTCAGTACCGAACGGATCTTCCAGCTCTTCCGCCAGACAATCCAGCGAAATAAAGGTGTAGGAAATTAGCACTGAGATAAAAGGCGTCATGTAATGCAGATCCACCACAAGGGCAAACGGTAGCATAATGCAAAAAAGATAAACGGTGCGATGCAAAATCAGGGTGTAAGCAAAGGGAATTGGTGTATATGCAATACGCTCGCACCCTGCCAGTACCGCAGAAATATCATTAAGACGATCGTTCAGACTAATAAACAGAATGTCAGAAAGTAGCCCGTTTCGCCGCTGAACGGCCAACCACTCACCCATTATCAATAAAATACGGTTAGCTGGAGAGTTGGAAGCCAGTACTCGCTGAAGATCTCCAGTATTAAGATAATGTGCCAGCACTCCCGCCTGTGGCTGTTTGCGTAATGTCATGCGTAAACAGTGGGCGAAGGCGATTTGTAGCCGGGCAAACTCCTTTACACTTGCCGAATCAGGTAATGTCGTTTTTACCTCACGCAGTAACGACCGTGAGGCAATCATCAACTGCCCCCAAAGTTTGCGCGCTTCGACATAACGGGCATAACCTGCGTTATTACGAAAACCCAGAAAGATGGCGATGGCCACACCAAGAATGCTGAACGGTGCGAGGGTAAATTTGATGCCCAGATGCGTATACCAGGGCAGCATGAAAATAACCGCGATAGAAAAGAGAAAGTTTAGTAGCAAACGCGATGATATTTTGGATAATACTGAACCGTGCCAGACAAAAATACGGCGCAGCCAGTGTTGTTGTGGGCGAACAATCATGATTATCTTCAGGCGTGGAAAAGTCGCCCTATTAAACGTGATTGTAATCACATTCTCAAGTTTCTAATTACAAATTACCTACAAGACTACAACATTTTCAGGTGTTACATTTGGCACATAATTATATTATAGCAAATAGTATGTTGTAACTAATTAAGCGCCATAAGAAACCCGGCCGAAACCGGGTTCAGAGATAGCGACGTTAATTGCCAGATACGCTACGCTTATCTGGCCTACAACTAACTACGTGGTTTCAGTTAGTTAGTAAAGTTGTCTGCCGGATGCTGCATACATAATGCAAGGATTAGCACAACGGACGTACAGCTTCGCGCATTCCTTTTTCGAGAATCGCATCCAGGTCATTAGCAACCTGCTCGACCAGACCAGGCTCTTGCGTCAGGTCCTGCTCCCAGTGGTCTTTTTCTGCCAACACAATAGCAACCAGTTCCTGGGTGCCGATAACGCGGTCACGATGCTGGCTCCAGAGTTGCTGGTAACGTTCCAGCCAGTGCGCATCGTCCTGTACCGGATACGTTTCTCCGTTACGCTCTCCGCGATAGAACGCAATCAATGCCGCTAATGCGAAAGTGAGGCGCGCCGGAAGTGTGCCGTTTTCCTTCTGCCCTGCCAGCAACTGCGGCAGGATGCGGGTGCGGAACTTGGTCATACCGTTGAGCGCGATAGACAGCAGCTGATGCTTAATGTACGGGTTACGGAAACGCCCGGTAACGGCGCTGGCGAAAGATTCCAGTTCATCACGTGGCAGATCCAGCACCGGAATAATCTCTTCGTAAATGGCTTTTTCAACGAATGCGCAAATTTCAGCATCGTTCATCGCTTCGCCGACGGTATCCAGCCCTGCCTGGAACGCCACCGGCACCAGCGCGGTGTGTGCGCCATTAAGGATTGCTACTTTGCGCTCTTTATACGGTTTAATATCGTCAACAATCAGCACGTTAAGCGGATATTTATCCAGACGCAGTTCAGTCGCTAAGGATTTCGGCCCCTGAATCACAAACAGGTAAAAGTGTTCAGCGGTGTCGAGGAAACCATCGTGATAGCCGAGTTCAGCTTCCAGTTTAGCCACTTCATCACGCGGATAACCGGTAACGATGCGGTCCACCAGCGTAGAACAGAAACTGTTAGCCTGATCCAGCCATTGAATAAATGCTTCGGGCAGTGCCCATTCTTGTGCGTAGCGCAGCACCAGTTCACGCAAAGCGTCGCCGTTGTAGTCGATCAGCTCACACGGAATGATGATCCAACCTTTATCCAGCGCGCCGTTGAAATGGCTGAAACGTTCGAACAGCAGACGCGTCAGTTTTGCCGGATAGCTTACTGCTGGCGCATCATCAAATTTGTCGCCCGCATGATAGCTAATACCCGCTTCTGTGGTGTTGGAAAAGACGAAGCGCATTTCCGGATTATGTGCAAGTTTCAGGAATTCATCGTAGTCACCGTAGACGCTGATTTCACGGTTTACAGAACGAATCAGACGCGCATCGCTGACCGCTTCTCCCTTCTCATTCAGGCCACGAATAATGGTGGTATACAGACCATCCTGCGTGCTCAGTGACGGCGGGAATGAAGTTTCAATCGGACGAACAACGACCACGCCAGAATTCAGGTCGGTGTGTTCATTCAGGAGATCAATTTGCCAGTCAACAAAGGCGCGCAGAAAGTTACCTTCACCAAACTGAATGATTCGTTCTGGATACTGTGCACCGGGAAAATCGCGACGATTTAGTGTTTTCACAATGGGTTCCCTTTTGATTAGTCATACAACCTGCTTGAATTGGTACGACAGGTTAGCAAACTTTAATACATTGAACCCCTGTTTTGATCAACTCGTGATGATTAATTAGCAGGTTTAAGATAAAAATGTGGCACAGATCATGGTTCCATCGAGGATTTTCCTCTTTCTCCAGTCGACAGAGTGGTAGAACACATTATGCTAAAACTGTGACAAAATAACAAAGCTGTCAGACAACTTCCTCACCATAACGCATGGTACTGGTGCGGTTACGCCCGTCTTTCTTCGACCGATAGAGACACGCATCAGCTTCGACCATCAATTTATTGAAGTCATCGGTTAGTGTGCGGTATGAAGCATCCCCACTACCGACGCCGATGCTAACCGTCAGATAAAGCGTCTTTTGTTGCCAGGTAAACGGTTGTAGTTCAACGCCTTTACGAATTTTCTCCGCCATCAGCAGACCATCAACGGGATTCATTGATGGCACGGCTACGGCAAACTCTTCGCCTCCCATTCTCGCCACCAGCCCCTTATCGCCGACAATTTTCTGAATATGCTGGGCAAACACGCTTAACACTTTATCGCCACACTCATGACCATAGTTATCGTTAATGCTTTTGAAATAGTCGATATCAAGCAACATGACGGTCAGATGTTGTGTCTGTTGCAGAGATGGACTTTTCAGCGCCTCATAAAGACCGGATCGTGAGTAAACCTGAGTCAGAAAATCAAAGTCGGCTCGCAGCGCAACTTGCTTCATTAGCGAATTAATCGCTGCCACGCTAAAGGAAACCATAATTGGGCAAATCGCCATCGTGGCAATGCCCAGACGCGCGGAAAACATCTGCGGAATAAAGAACGGCGAACCGACGGCGATATCAATTACCGAATTTGCTACCAGTACGATCTCCACTGCTCCGGTGATAAAAGTCAGCAGACACGTCACCTGTGGCGTATAGCGCACTGCACACCAGATTAATGCAGGCAGCGGGAACGCCAGACTCCCCGCTCCGCCAATGACGACCGAGGCAATAACCGACACAATAAGCGCAATGGCTGGCATCATCTGCTCTGCTTTAAAGCGCGGCAATACCCCAGGAATTGCCAGCGTCAGCATACAAGGCACAATCAACACGCCTGTTGAGAATTGTTCACTAAACCAGTCAGCAAGCAAAGGCCAGAAATCCAGGCTATCAATACTAACCGAACCAATCGCCCCGACGATGGCTCATAATAAAGCGGCAATCAGACAATAATTAAATAACCGTAATGCGCTTACTGGCTCGTACTTATTTTTCCCCAGACGCTTATCCCGCATAACCAGTAGGGCGACAGTTACGATAAACATCATATTGGATAAATTGATAACCAGTGAAACCAGCCCCCATTCGGTGGTCATGGCATCATAAACCAGCATTGCCACGTAACAGATGGCATAGTAATGCAGACGATTAAGCCAGACGTAGCGGGCAAATACCCCAGCCATCACGCCATTCAGCGGCCAGAAAAGAGAAAGTTCGTGAACCAGGCGTAGCTCTGCACCTATAAAATAGAACAGCGTCGTTAGCGCAAAAATTGCAATGCTATTACGTAGTAGATGACCTTCCTGGAACAAACGGAAAGTGGATATGGGGTGTACATGCATTAATTATCTGTCCATACAATTGCGAGTGGCAATTATCTCAACGCAATAAGTAAATTCTCATAAAGGATAGCATGTTCGCTGACAGCGGCGACAAAGAAAGATATCAATCAGATGATCTTTTGGCTTTTACCACCATTCTTATGGCTGATTCATCTGAATAACCAGCCAGTGATAGATAACCGTCACGATATAACGTTGTTGTTCCTCACTTAACGAAACACCCTGCGGAATGTTATGCCACTTAGCCAGACAGCCACGGCAGCAGGTCGCGGTGGCGTGTTGAGCGATAAACACCGGATGCCCGCGCATGGGGGTTTGCTTCCCGTCGTTCGCCGGTAATGCCGGCGCAAGACGCTTAGCGACAAAATCTGCCGCATGTTGTTCAATAACCGGCGCGCCCTTCTCCAGACAATACTGACGCTCCTTGACGCCCAGACGAAAGCGAGAGCGAAATTTTGAACGGGCTAAACGCGCGAAGAGTGGATCAAGTGACTGCATTAATAAACCGAGCGTCCTAACTGTTTCGTTAATTGTTCAAGTACTGCAATACCGGCAAGAGAGTTACCTGCGTCATCCAGCTCCGGGCTCCATACCGCGATGGCCATTTCATGCGGGACGATCGCAACAATACCGCCGCCAACACCAGATTTTGCCGGAAGCCCTACCCGCCAGGCGAATTCACCCGCGTTTTGATACATTCCACTGGTCGCCATCAACGCGTTAATTTGCCGCGCCTGCATCGGCGTCACTACGGGCTCATCGATATGAATAGCCTTTCCCTGATTTGCCAGAAAAACAAACGTCCGCGCCAGCTCAACGCAGCTCATTTTCAGTGCACAGTAATGAAAGTAGTTTTGCAGAACGGTTGTCACATCATGATGGAAATTGCCAAACGACTTCATCAGCCAGGCAATAGCCGCATTTCGCGCGGAATGTTCAAACTCGGAGCGGGCAACCACCGTATCGTAGGCAATATCAGACACGCCGCTTAAGCCACGCACGACTTCCAGCATACGTTGCCGTGGTGCGCTTAATCGCCCTTGCAACATATCGCAGACCACCAGCGCACCGGCATTAATAAACGGATTACGCGGAATGCCCTGCTCCATTTCCAGTTGCACTAAGGAATTGAACGGAGATCCCGACGGATCTTTGCCGACGCGTTGCCAGATTTCTTCTTCGGAGTAATGACGCATAGCAACAACGAGACTGAGCACTTTGGAAATAGACTGAATAGAAAAACGTTCTTGCGCGTCTCCGGCCTGGCAAAGCTGCCCATCAACGGTACAGATAGCAATCCCCAGACGGGAACCATCGACGGTTGCCAGTGCCGGAATATAATCAGCGACTTTACCCTGACCAATTAGCGGACGTACTTGCCGCAAGATATTTTCTAAAATTGCATTATCCATGGCGACTGCCACTCTCTGCTCCTTGCTCGCAGGTCTGAAAAGACCTGCGAGTATAACAGAGCTAAATATGTGACGTCAGATCCGGTCTTTCCACACCGTCTGGATATTACAGAACTCATGTAAGCCGAAATGAGAAAGTTCACGCCCAAAACCGCTCTTCTTCACACCGCCAAAAGCGACCCGTGCGTCGCTGGCGCAGAAACCATTGATAAACACGCCGCCGCATTCCAGACGTGCCGCCATCTGTCTGGCTCGTGTTTCGTCAGCGGTAAAGATCGTCGCTGAAAGGCCGAACTCACTGTCATTCGCCAGTTCCAGCGCATGTTCTGCATCTCTCGCTACGGTGATTGCCGCAACGGGGCCAAACATTTCTTCACGAAACGCGGTCATTTCTGGGGTGACATTTGCCAGAACCGTTGGCGGATAGTAGTTACCTGCCCCAGCCATCTTTTCCCCGCCCAGTAACAAACGTGCGCCCTGCGCCAGGGTTTTTTCCACCTGATGATGCAACTCATCACGCAAGTCAAAACGTGCCATCGGACCAAGATCGTTCTCTTCGTCACGGGGATCGCCCATTTTCAACGCTGCCGCAGCTGCCACAAAACGTTCGGTAAATGCCGAAGCAATCCCCTCTTCGATGATAAAACGTTTTGCCGCCGCGCAAACCTGTCCGGTATTCTGGTAACGCCCGGCAACCGCCGCTTTAACCGCCAGTTCCAGATCGGCATCGTTAAGCACAATAAACGGATCTGAACCGCCCAGCTCCAGTACGCATTTTTTCAGTGCCGCACCAGCCTGTGCACCAATAGCCGCTCCCGCACGAACACTCCCGGTCACGGTGACTGCCGCAATACGTGGATCTTTAATCATCTGACTGACACCATCGTTATCGGCATTTAGCCAGCCATATACGCCCTGAGGGATACCCGCGTCTTTAAACACCTGGGCAATTAGCTGAGCACAGCCCGTCACATTCGGCGCGTGCTTAAGTAAGTAGCCGTTACCTGCAAGAATGATGGGAACAGCGCCGCGCATCACTTGCCATAAAGGAAAGTTCCACGGCATAACTGCCAGAATCGTCCCCATTGGTCGATACTCAATAACCGCCTGCTGATTCTCAACCAGCGTTGGCTCTGCTTTCAGCATTGACGGGCCATGTTCTGCATACCAGTCACACAAATTCGCCGATTTCACCACTTCGGCACGTGCCTGCTTGATGGGTTTACCCATTTCGCGGGTGATCATTTGCGCTATCTCTTCGCTGCGAGTACGCAGAGCTTTACCGATATCTCGCAGTTTTTCCGCCCGGTAATCTACGCTTGTCTCGCGCCAGCCGCGAAAACCTTCCACTGCAAGCTGAAGAGCGTTTTCAATATCGTCAGCGCCTGTCCAGGGCAGTGAGGACAGTTGTTCACCATTGGCTGGATTTATCGAAATGGCATGGGTCGCCGGAGTGATGGTCATTGGGGTATCTCCTTTATGAGTTATGGTTTGAAGATACGTAGATTTACTCTTGTTTGAAAATGAATAATATTAAGCCACTTATTCACAAATCGAGAATGCTATGGATCTGACTCAACTGGAGATGTTCAACGCAGTTGCCGAGGCAGGCAGCATTACCCAGGCTGCGGCTAAAGTACATCGTGTGCCGTCGAATCTCACGACTCGTATACGTCAACTGGAAACAGAGCTCGGTGTTGAGCTGTTTATCCGCGAAAATCAGCGTTTACGGCTTTCTCCCGCCGGGCATAACTTTTTACGCTACAGCCAACAAATTCTCGCGTTGGTGGATGAGGCGAGAAATGTCGTGGCTGGCGATGAGCCACAAGGTCTGTTTTCTCTCGGATCGCTGGAAAGCACCGCCGCAGTGCGTATTCCGGCAACGCTGGCAGAATTTAACCGTCGTTACCCCAAAATTCAGTTTTCACTTTCCACCGGCCCTTCCGGCACGATGCTGGACGGCGTACTGGAAGGAAAACTGAATGCGGCATTTATTGATGGGCCGATTAACCATACCGCCATCGACGGGATACCGGTGTATCGTGAGGAGCTGATGATCGTCACGCCGCAAGGACATGCGCCAGTAACCCGCGCCAGTCAGGTTAATGGTTACAACATCTATGCCTTTCGCGCCAATTGTTCGTATCGCCGTCATTTTGAGAGCTGGTTTCATGCTGACGGTGCCGCACCGGGGACTATTCATGAGATGGAGTCGTATCACGGGATGCTGGCCTGTGTGGTCGCGGGTGCGGGCATTGCGCTTATCCCTCGTTCTATGCTGGAAAGTATGCCCGGGCATCACCAGGTTGAAGCATGGCCGTTGGCTGAGCAATGGCGTTGGTTAACAACCTGGCTGGTCTGGCGTCGCGGTGCGAAAACGCGCCCGCTTGAGGCGTTTATTGAACTGCTGGATGTACCAGACTAAATGTTGTACCGGCTACTCACGCTGCCGTTGATACAGCATGACATGAATCGGCGAAACGCGACATAGATCACAAAACCGTTGTATTCAGATCATTAACCGTTTTAAGATCATTTCATTACCTTTTCGCAACTCATCCGATAATCGGTTATGACAACAAATATGGTTTCCCGCAAAGTGGCGTGGCTACGGGTCGTTACGCTGGCCGTTGCCGCCTTCATCTTCAATACCACCGAATTTGTGCCTGTAGGTTTGCTTTCTGATATTGCGCAAAGTTTTCATATGCAAACCGCACAGGTCGGTATCATGTTGACCATTTATGCGTGGGTAGTGGCGCTATTGTCACTGCCTTTTATGCTAATGACCAGTCAGGTCGAACGCCGCAAATTGCTGATCTGTCTGTTTGTGGTGTTTATCGCCAGCCACATACTGTCGTTTTTATCGTGGAGCTTTACCGTTCTGGTAATCAGTCGCATTGGTGTGGCTTTCGCCCATGCTATTTTCTGGTCGATAACGGCGTCTCTGGCAATCCGTATGGCGCCAGCCGGAAAGCGAGCGCAGGCATTGAGTTTAATTGCCACCGGCACAGCACTGGCGATGGTATTAGGTTTACCTATCGGGCGCATTGTGGGGCAGTATTTCGGCTGGCGAACAACCTTCTTCGCGATTGGTATCGGGGCGCTTATCACCCTTTTGTGCCTGATCAAATTACTTCCATTGCTGCCCAGTGAGCACTCTGGTTCGTTAAAAAGTCTTCCGCTGCTGTTTCGTCGCCCGGCATTGATGAGCATTTATTTGCTGACGGTAGTCGTGGTCACCGCCCATTACACGGCATACAGCTATATTGAACCTTTTGTGCAAAACGTTGCGGGGTTCAGCGCCAACTTTGCCACAGCATTGCTGTTGATGCTCGGTGGTGCGGGCATCATTGGTAGCGTCATTTTCGGTAAGCTGGGTAATCAGCACGCATCGGTGCTGGTCAGTGCGGCGATTGCGCTATTGCTGGTGTGCCTGGCACTACTGTTGCCTTCGGCAAGTAGCGAGATACACCTCGGCGTGCTGAGCATTTTCTGGGGGATCGCGATGATGATCATCGGACTTGGGATGCAGGTTAAAGTACTGGCGCTGGCACCAGATGCCACCGACGTTGCGATGGCGCTCTTTTCCGGGATATTTAATATTGGTATCGGCGCCGGGGCGCTGGTGGGTAATCAGGTAAGTCTACACTGGTCGATGTCGATGATTGGTTATGTGGGTGCAGTTCCGGCTCTCGCCGCGTTGATATGGTCAATCGTCATATTCCGCCGCTGGCCTGTGGCACTTGAAGAACAGACGCAATAGCTTCCATGCACGAACGAGCCTTTCAGATTATTGACAACGTGCGCTTTGTTTATGCCGGATGCGGCGGGAACGCCTTATCCGGCCTACAACTCAATACATTGCAGAGATTACGTAGGCCTGATAAACGTAGCGCATAGGCAATGTTGCGTTTGTCATCTGCTCAGACCCATTTGGGTCTTTTTTAATGGTAAGTTTTAATAATTTCCAGGATGCCGTTAATAATAAATTGCACGCCCATACAAACCAGCAAGAAGCCCATCAGGCGGGAGATCGCTTCAATTCCCCCTTTCCCCACCAGCCGCATAATGGCACCAGAGCTACGTAGACTTCCCCACAAAATGACCGCCACCAGGAAAAAGATCAGCGGCGGCGCAACCATCAGAACCCAGTCCGCGAAGGTTGAACTCTGACGCACCGTTGACGCCGAGCTAATGATCATCGCAATGGTTCCCGGTCCGGCGGTACTTGGCATTGCCAGTGGCACAAAAGCAATATTGGCGCTGGGTTCATCTTCCAGCTCTTCCGATTTGCTTTTTGCTTCCGGTGAATCCGTTGCCTTTTGCTGGGGAAAGAGCATACGGAAACCGATAAATGCAACAATTAACCCCCCAGCAATACGTAGACCGGGAATCGAAATGCCGAACGTATCCATCACCAGTTGCCCGGCGTAATACGCCACCATCATGATGGCAAATACGTATACCGAGGCCATCAACGACTGGCGGTTACGTTCGGCGCTGTTCATGTTGCCCGCCAGGCCAAGAAATAACGCGACTGTCGTTAATGGGTTGGCTAACGGCAGCAACACCACCAGCCCCAGACTAATTGCTTTAAACAAATCTAACATTGGTGGTTGTTATCCTGTGTGTCTGAGTCATCAGCGAAAAGTATAAAGGGAAAACAAAGAGAAAGTTTCACTCTTTAACTAATCTTGCATAGCACTGACCAAAACTTGAACCGATTTAGCAAAACGTGGCATCAGACAATTCATTCATTTGACTTATACTTGCCTGGGCAATATTATCCCCTGCAACTAATTACTTGCCAGGGCAACCAATGTGAAAAGTACCAGCGACCTGTTCAATGAAATCATCCCCTTGGGTCGCTTAATCTATATGGTTAATCAGAAGAAAGACCGTCTGCTTAACGATTATCTGTCTCCGCTGGATATCACTGCGGCACAGTTTAAGGTGCTCTGCTCTATCCGCTGCGCAGCGTGCATTACGCCGGTTGAACTGAAAAAAGTGTTGTCGGTCGACCTGGGGGCACTGACCCGTATGCTGGATCGCCTGGTCTGTAAAGGCTGGGTGGAACGGTTGCCAAACCCGAATGACAAGCGCGGCGTGCTGGTAAAACTCACCGCCAGCGGCGCAACAATATGTGAACAATGCCATCAATTAGTTGGCCAGGATCTGCATCAAGAATTAACAAAAAACCTGACGGCGGACGAAGTGGCAACGCTTGAGCATTTGCTTAAGAAAGTCCTGCCGTAAACAAAAAAAGAGGTATGACGATGTCCAGACGCAACACTGACGCTATTACCATTCATAGCATTTTGGACTGGATCGAGGACAACCTGGAATCGCCACTGTCACTGGAGAAAGTGTCAGAGCGTTCGGGTTACTCCAAATGGCACCTGCAACGGATGTTTAAAAAAGAAACCGGCCATTCATTAGGCCAATATATCCGCAGCCGAAAGATGACAGAAATCGCGCAAAAGCTGAAAGAAAGCAACGAGCCGATACTCTATCTGGCAGAACGTTATGGTTTCGAGTCCCAGCAAACGCTGACCCGAACCTTCAAAAACTACTTTGATGTTCCGCCGCATAAATACCGGATGGCTAATATTCAGGGCGAATCGCGCTTTTTACATCCATTAAATCATTACAATAGCTAGTTGAAACGTGACAACGTCACTGAGGTAATCATGAAACCACTTTTATCCGCAATGATAACCGCGCTTATTGTCTTTTCTGCGCAAGGCTTTGCGGAACAAACCACGCAGCCGACGGTTATTCCCTGTGGTGATGAAGTGATTGTTCCCCCATCGCAGGAACAACCACCATTCGATTTAAATCACATGGGTACAGGCAGTGATAAGTCGGATGCGCTGGGCGTGCCCTATTATAATCAACACGCCATGTAGTTAATTCTGGCCCCGACATATCGGGGCTTATTAACTTCTCACCTTCACCGCTTTACGCCACCGCAAACCAAACACATTGATATACAGCCCGCCCATTATCAGCACCGCACCGAAAAATTGCAGACCCGTTAATCGTTCATCTAACAATAACGCCGCACTTGCCAGACCGACTACCGGGACAAGTAACGATAACGGTGCCACGCGCCAGGTTTCATAACGCCCAAGCAGCGTACCCCAGAGCCCATAGCCGACAATCGTCACCACAAACGCCAGATACATCAGAGACAAAATGGTGGTCACGTCGATAGTGACCAGGCTGTGAATCATTGTTGCGGAACCATCGAGAATGAGCGAGGCGACAAAGAACGGGAGAATCGGGATCAATGCGCTCCACACTACCAGCGACATCACTGCCGGGCGCGATGAGTGCGACATGATCTTTTTATTGAAGATGTTGCCACACGCCCAGCTAAATGCTGCCGCCAGGGTCAGCATAAAACCGAGCATCGCCACATGTTGACCGTTCAGGCTATCTTCAATCAACACCAGCACGCCAAATATCGCTAAGGCGATCCCCGCCAGTTGCTTGCCATGCAGCCGTTCACCGAAAGTAAACGCGCCGAGGACAATCGTAAAAAACGCCTGTGCCTGTAAAACCAGCGAGGCCAGACCTGCTGGCATACCGAAGTTAATGGCGCAGAAGAGAAAGGCAAACTGCGCAAAACTGATGGTTAAACCATACCCCAGCAGCAAATTCAGCGGTACTTTCGGTCGTGCGATAAAAAAGATTGCCGGGAAGGCCACCAGCATAAAGCGCAAACCTGCCAACATCAGCGGTGGCATATTATGAAGCCCCACTTTGATGACCACAAAATTAAGCCCCCACACAACCACTACCAGTAGCGCCAACAACCCATCTTTTCGCGACATTCTACCGCCCCTGAATTTTCATCTTTTGTAAGCAATCAACTTAGCGGAATTTACTTTTTTTTAACAGTTGATTCGTTAGTCACCGTTTACGACGGCATTAATGCGCAAATAAGTCGCTATACTTCGGATTTTTGCCATGCTATTTCTTTACATCTCTAAAACAAAACATAACGAAACGCACTGCCGGACAGCCAAATGAACTTATCTCTGCGACGCTCTACCAGCGCCCTTCTTGCCTCGTCGTTGTTATTAACCATCGGACGCGGCGCTACGCTGCCGTTTATGACTATTTATTTGAGTCGCCAGTACGGTCTGGGTGTCGATTTGATTGGTTATGCGATGACAATTGCGCTCACTATCGGCGTCGTTTTCAGCCTCGGATTTGGCATTCTGGCGGATAAGTTTGACAAGAAACGTTATATGTTACTGGCAATTACCGCCTTCGCCAGCGGCTTTATCGCCATTCCCCTGGTGGACAACGTGACGCTTGTAGTGCTGTTCTTCGCGCTCATCAACTGCGCGTATTCCGTTTTTGCTACCGTGTTGAAGGCCTGGTTTGCCGATAATCTTTCCTCCGCCAGTAAAACGAAGATCTTCTCGATCAACTACACCATGCTCAACATTGGCTGGACCATCGGCCCACCGCTCGGCACGCTGTTGGTGATGCAAAGTATCAATCTGCCCTTTTGGCTGGCAGCCATCTGTTCTGCGTTTCCTGTGCTTTTCATTCAAATTTGGGTGAAACGCAGCGAGAAAATCATCGCCACAGAGACAGGCAGCGTCTGGTCTCCAAAGGTTTTGTTACAGGATAAAGCTCTGCTGTGGTTCACCTGCTCAGCCTTTCTGGCCTCTTTCGTGAGCGGAGCGTTTGCCTCGTGCATTTCACAATACGTGATGGTGATTGCTGATGGTGATTTTGCCGAAAAGGTGGTCGCGGTTGTTCTTCCGGTTAATGCTGCGATGGTGGTTACGTTGCAATATTCCGTGGGCCGGCGCATTAATCCGAGCAACATCCGCGTGCTAATGACGGTCGGCACTCTCTGCTTTGTCATCGGTCTGGTCGGGTTTATCTTTTCGGGCAACAGCCTGCTACTTTGGGGAATTTCAGCCACCGTGTTTACTCTTGGCGAAATCATTTATGCCCCTGGTGAATATATGTTGATTGACCATATTGCACCGCCAGGGATGAAAGCCAGCTATTTTTCCGCCCAGTCTTTAGGCTGGCTTGGTGCAGCGATTAACCCATTAGTGAGTGGCGTCGTGCTCACCCGCCTGCCGCCGTCCTCGCTGTTTGTCATCTTAGCGTTGGCGATCATTGCTGCATGGGTGCTGATGTTAAAAGGCATTCACGCAAGACCCTGGGGGCAGCCGGTTCTTTGTTGACTCTCTGCCGTGCCTTAACGGCACGGCTTGACTCATTATTTTCCTGTTGCAAAGGCGTAGCCTTCATCTTCCCAGCCGGTTACCCCGCCGATCATGATTTTAACTGGCCTTCCTAACCGAGCCAGTTTGAGTGCCGCGCGGTCTGCGCCGTTACAATGTGGCCCCGCGCAATACACCACAAACAGAGTATCTTCCGGCCATTGAGCCATTCTCTCTTCGGTCATTTGCTTATGGGGCAGATGAATTGCGCCTGGGATATGCCGATGAGCGAAATCCTCTTCACGTCCGACCACATGCAGCAAAACGAAATCATCGCCAATGTAGGCCAGCGAGTCATGAACATCGGCGCAATCCGTTTCAACACTCAAACGCATGAGAAAATGCGCTTCGGCAACGTCCGGTTTCGCTGCGGTAAATTCAGTGACATAACGCATATTGCTTTTTCCTTTTGGGTTGTTGTGTTAACAATAATGTAACCAATCAACCTTTCACTGACTGCCTCACGATATGCCAGAAAAGAGTAAAATGATGCCAACATTGCAGCGCCCGCTGGTTGTTGTATTGGCTTATGACGGACTATGCACTTTCGAATTTGGTGTAGCCGTTGAAATCTTCGGCCTGCCACGCCCGGAACTGGGCGATAACTGGTATCGGTTTGCTGTTGCTGCGGTAGAACCCGGTGCGCTGCAAGCTACTGGCGGGATCCACGTAGTTGCGGATGGCGGGCTGGAGCTACTGACTGAAGCCGATATGATTATTATTCCAGGCTGGCGCGGTATAGATGCAACAGTACCAGAAATGCTATGCCCGGCGTTGCGCGAAGCACATCAACGCGGTACTCGCCTGGTTTCGATATGCTCGGGCGTATTTGTCCTTGCCGCCGCTGGCCTTCTTCACCAGCGAAAAGCGACCACCCACTGGCGTTACACTGAACAACTCCAGCATCGTTACCCTTCAATTCACGTAAGTGACAATGTGTTATATCAGGATGAAGGACAAGTGATGACCTCCGCTGGAAGCGCAGCAGGGATCGATCTGTGCTTACATATCGTGCGCAAAGATTATGGTCACGAAATTGCTAATAATGTCGCCCGGCGGCTGGTCATTCAGCCGCATCGCCACGGTGAGCAACCACAAAACCTGACACGCCCGATGGCTGCGCCGCGTGAAAGCCATACGTTAGGCGCATTATTCGACTTTTTACAGCAAAATCTGGCACAAACGCATACCGTTGCCTCTCTCGCCGGACGAGTGAATATGAGTCAACGTACTTTTTTAAGACGCTTTGTCGCCTTAACGGGTATGACACCCGCCCGCTGGCTTCTCAATGAGCGATTAATACGAGTGGAAGATTATCTGCAAAATTCGTCGTTTAGCATCGATAAAATTGCAGATCTGACGGGGTTTGGTAATTCATCTTTACTGCGTCATCATTTTCACCAGCGTTTTTTATTATCCCCTTCACAATATCGGAAAAACAGCCGTTCCTCATCACATTAACCCTCTAATTCAGCCTTCGTTTAGGTTACCTCTGCTAATATCTTTCTCATTGAGATGAAAATTAAGGTAAGAGAGGAAACACACCACACCATAAACGGAGGCAAATAATGCTGGGTAATATGAATGTTTTTATAGCTGTACTGGGAATAATTTTATTTTCTGGCTTTCTGGCCGCGTATTTCAGCCACAAATGGGATGACTAATGAACGGAGATAATCCCTCACCTAACCGGCCCCTTGTTACAATTGTGTACAAGGGGCCTGATTTTTCTGACGGCGAAAAAAAACCGCCAGTAAACTGGCGGGGGATGCT
>NZ_AEJZ01000039.1:0-610 GCF_000208525.1 Escherichia sp. TW14182 | reverse complement strand
GCATGGGGTCAGGTGGGACCACCGCGCTACGGCCGCCAGGCAAATTCTGTTTATCAACACGTCTTATTCCGACATGTCGATTTAATCTGTATCAGGCTGAAAATCTTCTCTCATCCGCCAAAACACCTTCGGCGTTGTAAGGTTAAGCCTCACGGTTCATTAGTACCGGTTAGCTCAACGCATCGCTGCGCTTACACACCCGGCCTATCAACGTCGTCGTCTTCAACGTTCCTTCAGGACTCTCAAGGAGTCAGGGAGAACTCATCTCGGGGCAAGTTTCGTGCTTAGATGCTTTCAGCACTTATCTCTTCCGCATTTAGCTACCGGGCAGTGCCATTGGCATGACAACCCGAACACCAGTGATGCGTCCACTCCGGTCCTCTCGTACTAGGAGCAGCCCCCCTCAGTTCTCCAGCGCCCACGGCAGATAGGGACCGAACTGTCTCACGACGTTCTAAACCCAGCTCGCGTACCACTTTAAATGGCGAACAGCCATACCCTTGGGACCTACTTCAGCCCCAGGATGTGATGAGCCGACATCGAGGTGCCAAACACCGCCGTCGATATGAACTCTTGGGCGGTATCAGCCTGTTATCCCCGGAGTACCTTT
>NZ_AEJZ01000040.1:0-22690 GCF_000208525.1 Escherichia sp. TW14182 | reverse complement strand
CGCGGCGGTAAATTGCTTAACCACATAGCCACTGGCCCCCGCTTGTGCTGCCGCGATAATGTTCTCTTTCTTCGCCTCAGCGGTCACCATCAGCACTGGCAACGCCGACATCGCACCATCAGCACGAATGGTTTTCAGCAACTCCAGACCATCCATATTCGGCATATTCCAGTCGGAAATCACAAAGCCATAACCGCCCGCCTGTAACTTGTTGAGAGCATCAGCGCCATCTTCCGCTTCCTCAACATTGTTGAAACCCAGCTCTTTCAGCAGGTTACGCACAATGCGTCGCATGGTGGAAAAGTCATCCACAACCAAAAATTTAAGTTCTTTATCCGCCATTTCACACTCCTGATTTAAATACGTATCGCCTGTCCGACACTGATTTTCGCCAGCATTTGCTGGCTTACCTGGCTAAGATCGACCACTTCGCAGACGCCCCCCAGATTGATGGCCTCGCGCGGCATACCGAACACCACACAGCTTGCTTCGTTTTGCGCAAGGGTCCATGCCCCCGCCTGACGCATCGCCAACATTCCCGCCGCACCGTCGTTGCCCATACCGGTGAGGATCACTCCAACCGCGTTGCGCCCCGCCTGTCTGGCGACAGAATGAAACAACACATCCACCGACGGTCGATGGCGGTTAACCGCCGGGCCATCGTGAATTTTGATTTGATAGTTCGCGCCGCTGCGCGCCAGTTCCATATGTCGATCGCCCGGTGCGATATAGGCATGTCCCGGCAAAACACGTTCTCCGTCTTCGGCCTCTTTAACACCGATTTGACACAGCTTATTCAGGCGGTCGGCAAAAGAACGGGTAAAGCCAGGCGGCATATGCTGGGTGATTAACAGTGCCGGGCTGGAAAGCGGCAGCGGCTGCAATACGTGCCGAATTGCCTCGGTGCCCCCCGTTGAAGCACCAATCGCAATCAGTTTTTCTGAACTCAACAACGGCCCCGCTTTCAGCGTTGCCGGAGCCGATAATGGTTTATGCGCCGCGAGGCTCGCCCTCGACGCCGTACGCACCTTTTCAGCGATCATTTCGCTGTACGCCAGCATCCCTTCTCGAATACCCAGTTGCGGTTTAGTGACAAAATCAATCGCCCCCAACTCCAGCGCACGCAGCGTCACTTCAGAACCTTTGCCGGTCAGAGAAGAAACCATCACAACGGGCATTGGACGCAAACGCATTAATTTTTCGAGGAAATCCAGTCCATCCATCCGTGGCATTTCAACATCCAGCGTCAGCACATCGGGGTTGAATTTCTTAATCAAATCTCGCGCGACCAGCGGATCGGGCGCCGTTGCCACCATTTCCATATCGCTATGGCTGTTGATGATTTCCGTCATGATCTGGCGCATCAGTGCCGAATCATCGACAGACAACACCCTGATTTTGCTCATGGTTAATCCTTACTTAGCGCATACACCGTCTGCCCACGCAGCGTGAAGCTGCGCTCAAGGTGGCTGAAATTTTCAGAGTGCCCCGCAAACAGCAATCCGTCAGGTTTAAGTAGTGGCACGAAGCGGCGCAAAATCTCCTGTTGGGTCGTTTGATCAAAGTAGATCATGACGTTACGGCAGAAGATCGCATCAAACGGCCCCGGTACGGTGTACTGTTTCGCCAACAAATTCAGCGAGGAAAAATCGACATAGCTCGCCAGTTCCTGGCGCACACGCACCAGCCCTTCATGCGGCCCCGTGCCGCGCATGAAGTAACGCTGGAGTTGTTGTGGCGTCAGGTTTTTCAGTTCTTCATGGCGATAAATGCCGCTTCTGGCTTTTTCCAGCACTTCGGTGTCGATATCACTGGCGAACACTTTCCAGCGTCCAGGCGCGGTGCCTAATGTGTCCGCCAGCGTCATGGCAATGCTGTACGGCTCTTCACCAGTCGACGCCGCCGCGCTCCATACACGATATTCCCCAGAACGACGGCGAGCGTGAGCCGCGAGCAGTGGGAAATGATGCTCTTCACGGAAAAATGCCGTCAGGTTGGTAGTCAGCGAGTTAATAAATGCCTGCCACTCGCCGCTAAGCTGATTAGATTCCAGCATGTTCAGATAATGACCAAAATCGGCCAGTCCCAGCGAGCGCAAACGGCGTATCAACCGGTTGTAGACCATGTCACGCTTGTGGTCGGCCAGAACAATCCCCGCACGTTGATAGATCAATTGACTTATCCGCCGAAAATGAACGTCGGAAAGCGCAAGGCGCTCGCTCATCTGTAACAATAAAGACGTTTGCCCACAGGGCTGAGATGATGTCATAGCGCCTTCTCAATCACTTCAGGAAACCACTGGCACAGCCTGTAACTGCACCGATTGTGTTGTAATAGCGCCACCAGAAACGATAAGCGCGACGTTCTGTTGCATCATCAGCCTCATCTGGCGGCAATGGCGCTTGAGTAAATACCCATCAAAATGTTTCCCAGTTTGGCTCTTGTTCAGCGATACGCCGCCGCGACTGCGCAGGTGATTGCTCACTGGCAGGCTGGGATTTTAGTGGTGGTTTGTGGTTTAGCTGACTGGCTGCCAGACGAAATGCGGATACTGCCTGCGTTAAACGACCGGCCTGCTCTTCCAGTGCGGCAGCAGCGGCGGCTGACTCCTGCACCAACGAGGCATTCTGTTGAGTGACGCGATCCATTTCCGACACGGCCAGCGCAACTTGATCAATGCCACGGCTCTGCTCATCGGAGGCTGAAGCAATTTCCCCCATAATGTCGGTGACGCGCGTAACCGCATTAACGATATTCGTCATCGTTTCCCCGGCGCTTTCGACCAACACCGAACCGGTATCAACGCGGGAAACAGAGTCTTCTATCAGAGCTTTGATCTCTTTTGCTGCCTGGGCGCTGCGACTGGCAAGATTACGCACTTCGCCTGCCACCACGGCAAAACCACGGCCCTGTTCCCCGGCACGCGCGGCTTCAACAGCGGCATTCAGTGCGAGGATATTGGTCTGGAAGGCAATGCCGTCGATTACGCTAATAATGTCGGCGATTTTCTTCGAACTGTCGGCGATTTCATGCATGGTTTTCACCACGCCATCCACCACTTTGCCGCCGTGCAGCGCGGTGTCGGAGGCACTTTGTGCCAGTTGCGAGGCCTGACGGGCGTTATCGGCGTTCTGTTTCACCGTCGCGGTGAGCTGTTCCATGCTGGCGGCAGTTTCTTCCAGCGCGGATGCCTGCTGTTCAGTGCGTGATGAAAGATCGGTATTGCCCGCTGCAATTTCACGTGTACCGACATAGATGGCGTCCGACCCCTGGCGCACATGGGTGACTGTGTCGGTCAAAGAACGCTGCATATGCGAAACGCTCTGCGCCAGTTCGCCCATTTCACTGCGCCCATCAATGATGAGGCTATTCGCCAGGTTACCACCGGCAATTTCGCGAATGTGAGCAATGATTTTCGCCAGCGGGGTAAGCAACATACGGCGGATGCCGTACCACGCCACCAGCAAAATCAATACCACCACCAGCGCGATAACCGCCAGTTGCCACTGGGAAAAGCGGTAATCTTCCGCATTGTTAGTGACGATATCGCGGTAAAGTTTTTCACTACTGAGGGCGTACTGAGCAAACGCTTCGCCCATCGCATTTTGCATTCCCTGAGTTGGTTGAGCGAAATAGGCGCCAGTATTGCCATAATCAAGATAATCAATCAGTTCAGTTAACGCTGTGTGATAGTTTTTGTATTTTTCATCAATATTACGACTGGTGGCGACCATTTCAGGTAACGGTGCCATGCTTTTGAATTTTTTAAAATGAGTCGCTGCCTGGGCCAATGTTTTCCTGGCGCTATCAAGCAATTCAACTTTGGCGTTACTTTGTTGATTGGATGAATCCATCATCATCCGCACCGCCGAACGGCTCAAATTAATGCGCGTTTGTAGCATTAAATCCCAGGTTGAGGTTAGCTCACTCTGTTGTTCCCGTAGTTCATTGGAAACGACAAAGCTTTTCTGGCTATGGTGAAGCGAAGAAAAAAACAAACTGCCGGAAATTAGCTGTAACAGTGCGAATACCCCCAGCACCATTACCAACAGCGTGACTACGCGGATACGGTTAATCATAAGGCACCTTCCTGAAAACAAGTTGATCTCGTTATCGGCAAGGAAGGGGGAAACTTTATTGCTGATGCCACCCGCCGCGAAATTGAAATAAAAAACCCGATGCGCAGATCATCGGGTTCATTTCAATTGAGGAAATCAGGAGAATTACGCCACTTCTGACGCCGCGCTATCTAACAGCGCCATCTCTTCGCTATTCAGCAGTTTTTCGATGTTCACCAGAATCAACATACGGTCGCCCAGTGCGCCCAATCCAGTGAGATATTCTGTTGAAAGCGTCACGGCAAATTCCGGTGCCGGACGAATTTGCTCCGCCGTCAATGAAAGCACGTCTGAAACGCCGTCAACCACGATGCCGACCACCCGTTGTCCGAGATTCAGTACGATAACTACCGTGTTGTCGTTATAGTCCACATCCACCTGGCTGAACTTAATTCGTAAGTCAACAATCGGCACAATAACGCCGCGCAGATTCGTGACGCCTTTGATAAACGCTGGCGTGTTTGCAATCCGTGTTACCTGATCGTAGCCACGGATCTCCTGCACTTTCAGAATATCAATACCGTACTCTTCATCACCAAGGGTAAATACCAGAAATTCCTGGCCTGACGGCTCGCTGGCCAGCTTTGTTACATTCGTCATACCGGTCATATTGTTACCTTTTTACTCATTCAGGCGGCGGTGTTCGCCATACGTTGTTCGCGGTTTATCGTCTGCAAGGCAGAAACATCAACAATCAGTGCCACGCTGCCGTCGCCGAGAATCGTTGCGGCGGATATTCCCGGGATTTTGCGATAGTTACTTTCCAGGTTTTTCACTACTACCTGGTGTTGACCAATTAATTGATCCACCAGCAAAGCGTAGCGGCGACCGCCACTTTGCAGGATCACCACAATTCCCTGAGTCGCTTCAGTTTTCGCGCCCGTGACGTTGAACACTTTCCACAGTTCGACGATAGGCAGATATTCACCACGTACTTCCAGTACCCGCTCGCCGCCCGCCAGTGGATGCAGATCGGCTTCATGGGGTTGCAGTGATTCCATGACGGCATTCAGCGGCAGAATGAAAACTTCATCTGCAACACGTACAGACATGCCATCGAGGATCGCCAGCGTCAGCGGCAGTAAAATGCGGATCGTAGTTCCTGCGCCCGGCGTCGATTTGATTTCGACATGACCGCCCATCTCCTGGATATTACGTTTGACGACATCCATACCAACGCCGCGTCCGGAGACATCGGTAACCTGCTCTGCTGTAGAAAAACCAGGAGCAAATATCAGCATTGCCACTTCGTCATCCGTCATGTTGTCGCTGACGGTCAGACCTTGTGAAACAGCTTTTGCCAGAATCCGTTCACGGTTTAGCCCCGCGCCATCGTCGGTCACTTCGATGCAGATGTTGCCGCCCTGATGTTCAGCAGACAGAACCAAATTTCCGACGCTGTTTTTGCCTGCGGCGAGGCGTTTTTCCGGCAGTTCAATTCCGTGGTCGAGACTGTTGCGTACCAGATGGGTCAGCGGGTCAATAATGCGTTCTATCAGGCTCTTGTCGAGTTCAGTGGAACTGCCCACCAGCGTCAGTTCTACCTGTTTGCCGAGTTTTCCCGCCAGGTCACGTACCAGCCGGGGATAGCGACTAAAGACATATTCCATTGGCATCATGCGGATCGACATCACCGATTCCTGCAAATCACGGGCGTTACGTTGTAACTGCCCCATGCTGGTAATCAAATCACCATGATTAACCGGGTCCAGTTCGCTCGAACGCTGAGCCAGCATCGACTGGGTGATGACCAGTTCGCCGACAAGGTTAATCAGTTGATCAACCTTCTCTACAGCCACACGGATACTGGTGGATTCGCTGCCGCGCGGCGGTTTTTCCCGTTCTGTCCGTACAACTGGCGCTTCTGCGGCGGCAAGTTTAAGCACCGGTGGCGCAGATACTTTCGCCGTAGACTCAACGCTTTCAAAGGCAATCTGATCGGCCTCAATGACAAAACAAAGCACCGCAGTAATGTCGTCTTCCGCAATATCTCCCGCTAATGTCGCCGATAACGAATCGGCTCCTTTCACCACGTCAGTCAACGTTGTCAGATGTCCCAGCTCTTCTTCCAGCAGATCGATTTCTCCCGCTTTCAGGCGCGAAAGGATAATTCGTCGCGGCGATTGGCGGCTATTCTGACCATCTTGCGGTTCATTTTTGGCAACCACACTTAATCGGGTCACTGCGGATACCGTTTCGCCTTTCGCTTCTAATGCCAGTTGACGCAAGGCCTGGCAGATATAATCGAAGCTGGCGGTATCTGGCTCTTGTGACTGTTTATAAGCGTCGAGCTGTTCTTGCATGATGTCCTTCGTTTCCAAAAACAGATTGATAATGTCGGTATTAAGCTGCATCTCACCACGTCTGGCTTCATCGAGCAGATTTTCCATCAGATGCGTGGTTTCCTGTAACACAGTAAAACCAAAGGTTCCTGCCCCTCCTTTGATGGAATGGGCTGCACGAAAGATGGCATTCAACTGTTCGGCATCTGGCGCTTCTGGCTGCAAATTAAGCAGATGCTGCTCCATATCGGCTAACAGTTCGTCCGCCTCATCAAAAAATGTCTGATAAAAATCGCTTATATCCATGCTCACGCAGTCACCTCGGTTCGGCTGATGGCATTGTGGGAACACTGACCTGCGGTGCGCTCCCTGTTTTTTCCAGAACACTTACCGGCTCATTCTGGCTTTCAGCGTTTTCATGCAAAATAGCTTGTTCTGCTTGTCTGTTCAGAACCAGCAGGCTGATTCGACGGTTGACGGCATCATCAGGTCCACGATCGCTCAAACGCATGGTGGCTGCCATGCCGACAACGCGCAGAATTTTGCCATCAGCCAGACCGCCCACCATTAGCTCACGGCGCGACGCATTGGCGCGTTCGGCAGAAAGCTCCCAGTTGCTATAGCCTTGCTCGCCATTGGCGTAAGGGAAATCATCGGTATGACCGGAGAGACTGATACGGTTAGGAATACCGTTCAGCACAGGCGCAATACTCCGCAGAATGTCGCGCATATAGGGTTCGACGTCGGCACTACCGGTTTTAAACATCGGGCGATTCTGGCTGTCGATAATCTGGATGCGTAAACCTTCCTGTACCAGATCGATTTTGAGATGTGGACGCAGCGCCCGTAGTTTCGGGTCTGATTCAATAAGCTGGTCGAGATCGCCCCGCAATTTCCGCAGCCGACTTTGCTCCATGCGTTTTTTCAGTTCTTCAATGTCCGGTTGCTTATTCACTTCTCCCTGGCTTTGGGTGTAATCATCACCCCCGCCAGGAATTGGGCTTTCACTATTAGAAATGCGATCACCGCCCGTTACTGCCGTCGCCAGCGGCGTGCGGAAATATTCTGCAATCTGAATCAGCTCTTTTGGGCTGGAGATGGAGATCAGCCACATCACCAGAAAAAAAGCCATCATCGCAGTCATAAAGTCAGCATAAGCAATCTTCCACGATCCATGCGCCGAGCCGTGACTTTTCGCTTTGCGTCGCTTGACGACAATAATTGGATGCGCGTGATTCTTCATGCTTCCTCGGTTGTCGTCTGCTGTTGCGGATTTTTCACTGCACGAACGTGCTCTTCCAGTTCGACGAACGACGGGCGCTCGCTGGAGTAGAGCGTTTTGCGACCAAATTCAACCGCAATTGGCGGTGCATAACCGTTGAGATTAGAAAGCAGTATGACTTTGACGCACTGCATCATTTTGCTGGTTTCGGCGCTTTTTTGACGTAAAACACTAGCTAGTGGGGAAATAAATCCGTAAGCCAATAAAATACCTAGGAAAGTCCCCACCATCGCATGTGCGATAAGCGCCCCCAGTTCGGCGGCAGGTCGGTCAGCCGAACCGAGCGCGTGAACCACTCCCATCACAGCCGCGACAATACCAAATGCCGGGAGCGAGTCACCGACCAGCGCCAGACTGTTTGCCGGGACTTCCGCCTCGCTTTCGTGAGTCTCGATCTCTTCATCCATCAAAGCTTCGATTTCAAAGGTATTCATGTGACCACTAATAATCAGGCGCAGATAATCGACAATAAAATCAAGCATGACGGCATCAGCCATAATGCGAGGATAACTGGCGAAGATCTCGCTCTCGCGAGGATTTTCAATATCGCGCTCCAGCGAAAACATGCCCATCTGGCGTGATTTCGCCATTAGCCGGTAAAGCAGCGCCAGCAGATCCATATACATTGCTTTGGTGTATTTGGAGCGGCGAAACAGTAACGGCAGCGCCTTAAGCGTGCCTTTGATGGCTTTACCGTTGTTGCCGACAATAAACGACCCAATACCTGCACCGGCAATAATCACCAGTTCAGCGGGTTGATAAAGTGCTCCAAGGCTTCCGCCGGTCATCAAATAACCGCCGAAAACTGTACCGAGAACAACCAGGTAACCTAATAAGATAAGCACGACATCATCCTTTCACTGTTGACCATGACAGGATGTTCAGTCGTCAGGCGTTAACTTACGGTCGGGGAAAAAAGCAGCGACAATCAGTTGCCGCTGCTGGAATGTTTCGCCATATCGCGTGAGTTAAACAGCCTGTACTCTCTGTTCATCCAGCAGTTGAGGGATAATATCGGCAGGGTCTTGAGAAAGTTTACGTCTTTTTACCGCTCGTGATGGCGGCTGACATAAGCTGCAGGCAAAGCTGCCAACAGGCTGATGGGCATGGGTGATAAAATTACCGCCGCAGCACTTGCAACTGGAAAGTTGTAGTAAACCACTTTCAACAAATCGCACCAGTGTCCAGGCGCGTGTCAACGCCAGCAGCGGCCCATCTTCGGCTTGCGGACACTGTTCGAGGTATAAACGATAGGCTTTGATTACTGCATCGACGCCGTTACATAACCCGGTTTTCAGCAAAAACTGCCATGCATTACAAAACATCGACGCATGAACATTTTGTTCCCAGGTCATAAACCAGTCGGTGGAGAATGGCAGCATACCTTTCGGCGGCGGACTTCCGCGCAGTTCTTTATAGAGTTTGATCAGGCGTCCGCGACTTAATTGTGTTTCACTTTCCAGCATCTGCAAACGAGCACCGAGGGTGATCAATTCCATTGCCAGCTGAATATCCCGGGCTTCCTGAACAATGCTTTTTTCGCTCATTATCAGGCCCTTTTTTTACGCAGCACTTCTTCGGGCTGATTAACATCATTCAACAAACGCGTAGAGAGCATGATACCGGTATGAACTTGCTGGAGATCGTCAACGCGGGAATCCTGCGTCAACTGATTAATAGTCTGGTGGCTGTCAAAGCGGAAATGACAAATCAGTTGATTGGTTTCTGCCAGTTTAACCATTTGCGGAAGCGTCAGCGTCGCTAACGTTGTTGCCATTTCTTCATTAATACCGAGACGAAACATGGCGGACGCTTTGTCCTGAACGATCAGACGTTGTGCAAGAAGTAAATATGACAAATTGATGTCATAAATATGTTTCAGCAACTCGGAGGTATGCATTATTCCCATCCAGAATAACTAACTTTATTTTTATGCGGTATCACCGCACCCCGTGATGTCGCCGGGAAATCCCGGTAAAAAGTAAATAACCATGGAATAGTTGCGATCAACGAAAAAACACAAGCATCGTAAGCGATGAAACCATCCCTTACAGAGAATAGTGTTTTTTACACTTAACTAAGATTTTTCCTAATTCGACGCAACTGTACTCGTCACCACTCACACATACAACGGAGCGACGCTGCGATTTTCGATAATGTGTGACTCAGATCACACAAAACACTCAATTACTTAACATTAATGTATAAGTCATACTTTTGTTTTGATGATATTTCATTCTGTTAAAAAGTTTTTCAGCGCCTCTGGCTTCAAAAATGAAGTAGAGGCATAAATTTATTATGTTGCGCACTGTTAATATAAATCACCGTAAATAACCATCTGTTATGTATGAAATAAATTTATTTACCCTCTATAACTTATTTTCAAACAGAGAGTTACATAACATGACCCAGTTCAAGTGAAAATAAAGCCGAGACCCCCTTAAATGTTATATAAATGTTTTTCAAACATTAACCATTTGTTTTATAAGGAAAATAGATAATTTTACTTCTTACAGCCATACTGGCGATCGAATAATAACATTGCGGTACTAATTAATTATTCTTACTAGTAACCAGCCTAATATTTACCTTTTTGACTGAGTTGTTATTGCATCAATGCCTCATTCAGAGTAAAGCTGTAATAACACCTGAAGTTCACAGAATAAGGAGCAGGTTATGAGCTATACCAATGTTCTTGTTGCTGTAGCTGTCTCGCCAGAAAGCCAGCAACTGTTGACAAAAGCGGTCTCTATCGCCCGTCCGGTTAATGGGCGCATAAGTTTGATCACTCTCGCTTCCGACCCGGAAATCTTCAATCAATTAGCCGCACCGATGCTTGAAGATTTACGCAGCGTGATGCATGAAGAAACACAAAACTTTCTTGATAAATTAATAAAGGATGCGGGATATCCGGTAGAAGAGACATTTATTGCTTACGGTGAGTTAAGCGAACATATTCTGGCAGTGTGCCGTAAGCATAAATTCGATTTGGTGATTTGCGGCAATCATAACCACAGTTTCTTTTCGCGAGCATCCTGCTCAGCGAAAAGTGTGATTGCCTCAAGCGAGGTCGATGTACTACTGGTTCCGCTTAAGGGAGATTAACTGCCATTACGCCATTTTCGGAAAGGTAGCAACTTTATCGCGCTGCTGACTTTCCGCGCTTCGCGGAACTATCTGCTTTAGGTCGCGAATAAAATACTCCTGCCAGTGATTAATGTCGTTTTTCACAATAACTTCCAGCATTTCTGCATGGCGGGAAATACGTTCCGCCAGCGACATCGTCAACGCCCGATTGAGCGCCGCCGCAACTTCATCACGATCGTAGGGGTTTACAATTAACGCCGACGTCAGTTCGTTTGCCGCTCCGGCAAATTGCGAAAGTACCAGTACGCCCGGATTGGCAGGATCCTGTGCGGCAACATACTCTTTCGCGACCAGGTTCATTCCGTCGCGCAGCGGCGTCACTAATCCAACATCAGAATAGCGGAAGATTTTCATCAGTAATTTACGATCAAAATGCTGATTCAGATAATAAAGCGGCGTCCAGCCTAATTGACCATATTTGCCGTTAATTCTCCCGGCTTCATTTTCCAACTGATGACGAATATCCTGATACGCTTGCACATCACCACGCGACGTTGGCGCAATCTGGGTATAGCGAATTTTACCGTGATGTTGCGGATAGTTTTCCAGCAACGCTTCATAGGCGAGAAAACGCTCCGGCAAACCTTTGGAATAATCCAGTCGTTCGACAGAAAAGATATTTTGTACGTTTTTCAGTTCCGCTTTTAGTTGCGCCAGTTTTGCCGGCAATGGTCCGGCAGCCTGTTTGGCTATCTCATCTGGTTCAATGCCAATGGGGTAAACTTCGGTTCGAAACGCTTTGCCCCAGGCCGTATGGCTTTTTGAGCTACGCGTCGTAACGCGGGTCAGGTTAGAAAGGCAATCCAGGAACGCCAGGCGATCGTTCTCTGTCTGGAAACCCAGCAAATCATAATCACAAAGCTGTTCAAGCAAGGTGTCATACGTCGGCAGCGCATTGAATATTTCCGGCGTCGGGAAAGGAATATGCAGGAAGAAACCAATGCGATTATTCACCCCTCGTTTGCGTAATTCATGCGCAAATGGCAACAGGTGATAATCGTGAACCCAGATAATGTCATCGTCTTCTAGCAGCGGCAGTAATTTATCTGCCAGCAACGCATTTACGCGTAGATAGCCGTCCCAGGCAGGACGCTGAAATTGCACCAGATCGAGTCGATAATGAAATGCAGGCCAGAGAACGGCATTGGAGAATTGGTTGTAGTATTCGTCGAGATCCTTTTCACTGAGGTTAAAAGAGGCCCAGGTAATATTTCCTTTTTTCACCTTTTTTAGCGGCTGATCCTCATTCCCCGTTTCGCCACTCCAGCCAAACCACAGTCCACCTGCAGCTTTCAGTGCACCCAGTATGCCGACAGCAAGGCCACCGGCACTGGCGGCGTGCTCGTCTGGTGGTGCAATCCGGTTAGATACTACGACTAAACGACTCATAGTCATCACTCCTGTTATTTTCTCTTTTTTGTTGTTGTAATGCGTTGGTTATCATTTCAAGCCAGCTCCAGACATCCGGCACGCCCGCCAGCCGCCATGATGCCTGAGTCGCTCCGGTGCCAATTTTCACTGACATTCCACCCAGTCGGTTAACGACCGCGAAGCCAGATTCATCGGTTAAATCATCGCCCAGAAAAACGGGCTTACGGCCGATAAAGGGAGCTTCCTGCATAAAGGCAGCAATCGCCTCCCCTTTACTGGTGTTTCCTGGTTTAATCTCGACGACACACTTTCCCTGCTGTAATGCCATTTGCGGCCAAATCTGGGTAATGCGTTGCGCTAATCTCAATAAGGCGTCTTCGTGCTGCGGCGCCTGACGATAGTGCAGCGCAAACGCCATCCCTTTCGCCTCCAGCTCCGCACCGGGATAGTGGCTGATTGCCGTATGCAGTTGAACACTAATATCGCGGGCAATCGCATCCGGCAGATGAACGATATGCGTTTTACCATTGATGTCACGGCGCTCCGCCCCATGCACACCCGCTAACGGGAAGCGATAAGGTTTTGCCAGTGCGTCAAGCTCGACCATTGAGCGCCCTGATATCAATGCCAATGCACCATCACTTGCGGCTGCCAGTAGCTGAAGTCCTTGCAGAATATTGTCAGGCACGACGACCTGATCGGGATGCGGTTTAATTTCCGCCAGCGTTCCATCGAGATCAAAAAACCAGGCATATTTCGCGGATAGTTCAGGGGGTTCGGTTAACGGTTCTGTCACCCGGTACTCCTCCTTATCTTTTTATAGTTCGCGCAGAACGCGCTTTACAGACATGTAAGTATAGACAGTGTGACGTAGCTCGCCATTTGCAAAAAAGAACAGCCAGCCGTTGTGGCGGCTGGCTGTGGAGGAAAAAAGGGCTAAATTTTTGCGGAAAAAAGCATCAAACAGTGCGTTTCGCTTTTTGCTTGTAACGGTCGAAGATCACCGCCGCCAGCAGGATTAAGCCACGAACCACGTACTGCGCGAAAGGAGAAATATTGAGCAGGTTCATAGCATTTTCTACAGTACCTAAAATTAAGATACCCGCCACCACATATGAGATTTTTCCGATGCCACCTTTCAGAGAAACGCCACCTAAAACGCAGGCTGAGATAACAATCAACTCATAGCCAATCGAGGTCATCGGCTGACCGCTGGTCATGCGCGAAGCCAGAACAATCCCGGCAATCGCCGATACCAGACCAGAGAGAACAAAGATAATGATTTTGGTGCGGACAACCGGTACACCTGCCAGACGCGCGGCCTCTTCGTTACCACCAATCGCCAGCGTATTACGACCAAAGGTAGTTTTGTTCAGCAGCAAGCCAAAGATTATCAGGCAAGCGACAGTGAGCCAGATTGGCGCAGGCAGGCCGAACCAGTTGGCATAACCGAGAGCAAAGAAACTTTCATCTTCGATACCGACCGCTTTACCGTCGGAGATAATATACGCCAGACCACGGACAATCTGCATCGTCGCCAGCGTGGTAATCAAAGCGTTAATTTTAAGTTTGGCGATAACAAAACCATTCACCAAACCGCAGAGGACGCCCAGCAGCAAACCTGCCGCCACGCCTATCCACAGGCTTTCGGTCAGATTGATAACCACCGCCGTAGTAACACCTGCACAGGCAATTACCGAAGCAACAGAAAGGTCAAAGTCACCCGACGCGAGACAGAACAACATGCCGCACGCCACCATCCCCGACATGGAGATTGCCAGCCCCAGCCCTTTCATATTAATGAAGGTGGCAAAGTTCGGGACAAAAATGGCACAGGCGATAAACAGCACCGCAAACACCACCAGCATACCGTACTGATCCCAGATACGCCCGAAGCTGAATGACGACTTAGATGCACCAGAACCCGATGTAGAAACAGAAGACATCATACTCTCCTTACTCAGGCAACTGCCTGGCTGACTTTAGGCATAGCAAGGCTTAGTGCCTGACGCTCATCTGCCTGCTCGTGTAGCAATTCACCCGCGATTTCACCTTCACACATGACGATAATACGGTCGGCAACGCCGAGGACTTCGGGCAGATCGCTGGAGGCAAACAGCACCGCCACGCCCTGCGCCGCCAGCGCATAAATCACGTTATATATTTCGTGCTTGGCTCCCACATCAATACCGCGCGTAGGTTCATCCAGCAAAATGACCTTCATCTCTTCCGATAACCAACGCCCCAGAATGGCTTTCTGCTGATTACCACCGGAGAGATTCATGATTAATTGCTCCGCTCCCGGCGTTTTGATATTGAGCGAACGAATATGGTGATCAGCATTATTCGCTTCCCAGCCGTTATTGATCACACAACCACCAAGCACATGTTTGCGACGGGCACTGATGTTGATATTGTCACGAACGGAATGCACCGGAATAATACCTTCCGCTTTGCGATCTTCCGGACAGAGCATCATGCCAGCGGCAATGGCGTGACCCGGCTTGCGAATATCAATCGGCTTTTGGTCGATATAAACCTGACCGGCGGTGATTTGCGTACCACCAAACATGCCTTTCATTAATTCGCTGCGTCCAGCCCCCACCAGACCAAACAGACCAACAATTTCACCACTGCGAACGGTCAGGCTTATTGGCGTACGCACGCCTGGCGCCTTAACTGCATCCAGGCGCAATCGCTCCTCACCATAGCTACGCGGTTGCCAGCCGTAGATATCGCCGATATCGCGACCGACCATCGCCTGTACCAGAACGTCGTGGTTAATCTGCTGCATATCGGTGAAAGTTTTGACGTAACGTCCATCTTTAAAGACGGTGATGGCATCGCTGAGAGCAAATATTTCTTCCATACGGTGAGAAACGTATAAGATCACCCGCCCCTCTTTTCGTAGCTCACGAATAACGCGGAAAAGATTGTCGATTTCACGGGCAGACAGGGAGCTGGTTGGCTCATCAAAGGCGATAATTTTGGCGTTACGCGCCAGAGCTTTGGCAATTTCAACCATCTGCCACTGACCAATGGAGAGATATTTCAGCGGCGTAGCCGGGTCAATATCCATACCCAGATGTTTGAGTTGTAAACCTGCTTCATAATTCAGCAGTGAACGATTTACAATGCCGCCTTTATGGGGAAGCTGGCCGAGATAAATATTTTCCGCGACGGTCATTTCCGGCACGAGATGCAGTTCCTGGTAAATAATCGCCACGCCCGCGTTAAGCGCAGTGGTCGTGTCGGAAAAGGACATTTCTTGTCCATTAATCACTACAGAACCCGTGGTTGGCGCATAGTTTCCGCTAAGGATTTTTAAGAGTGTTGATTTTCCTGCGCCATTTTCACCCATCAACGCATGAACCTGACCGGCATAGCAGTCAAAACTAATATCCGTCAACGCCTTAACGCCGGGGAAAGTTTTACCAATGCCGCGAAATGAGAGATACGGGGTAGACTGTTGCATAACGTCTCCGTGAATCACTGGTCTTTCTCACCCCCTCTGCACAATAAAGGCAGAGGGGAATTTTTACGGCAGATTACTTACCGCCTAAACCTTTTTTCTCCAGTTCTTCTTTAAAGTTGTCGCGCGTAATCAGAACTACATCGGTAACTTCAGTGAATTTTGGTGGTTCTACGTCTTTCGCTACCCAGTTGTAGAGCATTTCGCTGGATTTATAGCCATGTACGTCCGGACTTGGCAGGAGTGAACCGTAGAAACCGGTAGCCTGCGCTTTGGACAGCTCGCTCACCGCATCCACCCCATTGATACCGATACCAATGATGTCCGCCGCTTTAAAGCCCTGACCTTCCGTTGCACGTACACCGCCCAGCACGGTGCTGTCGTTCATCCCGACAATCAACCAGTGTTTAACTTCAGGGTGCTGAACCAGCATGGAGTTGGCGGCGTCAAATGCCCCAGGGATGTCGTTAGATTTGGTGGGAACCTGATATATTTGTTTTTCCGGGAATCCGGCGGCTTTCAGCGCGTCCATAGACCCCGTGGTACGGCGACGAGCGGTATCCAGTTCGTTGGCAGTAATCGCCATTACGGCACTTTCTTTTACGTCCCAACCACGTTTTTGCATCTCTTTATACAGTTCCTGACCCTGACGCTCACCAATTTTGGTCGCCGCCATCATCACCAGCGGCACGGTATCCATCGGCTTACCCTTGGCATTTACAAACTGGTCATCCACGGCAATCACTTTCATACCATAGCCACGTGCTTTCGCCACAATTGCGGAACCCAGTTTCGGGTCTGGCGTACAAATGACAAACCCTTTCGCACCGCTGGCAGCCAGACTGTCGATGGCGTTCAGCGTCTTTTCGCCATCCGGCACGGCAATCTTAATAACGTCAAACCCTAAATCTTTCCCGGCTTTATCGGCAAACTTCCATTCGGTCTGGAACCACGGCTCTTCTGGTTGCTTTACCAGGAAACCGAGTTTCAGGTTTTCCGCCATAGCGGATTGTGACATAACGGCAGCCAGACCAATGGCTGCAAGAGCTTTAGTAAATTTGTGCATGGTTATCTCCAGCTTTAGCGTCATTTTGTGTAGGGCAAAAACTAAGAACTTTTGTTAATTCAATCGGAAAACAAAGCATTACCTTTAGCGAAAAGATAATTGACTGTGTTGGCATAGTTTTAGCGAGAAATTAATTCTCCATAGGAGAGCAATATCACATAGCAGAATTACAGTGAGAACGTGCATAAATTCAGCGAGAAATGACATACTGGAAACGGTAATTGTCTGACAAATCAAAAAGGCATTAGCAGAATAATCCATGACATTAGCCTGGAAATCCTTGTGGTATGCGTTGAGAGGCTGAGAGTGTCTTTTTTTAATCTAATTATTACCGGGTAATAGGTTGTTCATTTACGCTGAATAGTGAAAGGAGGATGAAGTCTCTAATCCTTGCAACAATCAATTTCCACATTAATTATCACCACCCTTATTAATTAAGGGGAACGCTATAATGAGAGCATCATCGCATAACTAAAAAAATATCTTAAAATATCAAAACATCATCATGTTATTAATAATTTATTTCAATATCAATGAGATACACCAACACAGCGCATTAGGAATTATTGCAAACTAATTGTTCTCATCAATGAAATGTAAAAAAAATATAAATCTGGTGATTTAAGGATTTTCTTATATCCGTTCAGACGTTATGCTTATTTCAGATCATCGTCAGAATTGACTCCACGATCACATTTTGGACATGCAGAAAGGAATTATTCTGCAATAAGTAATTACGGTGTTTTGATTCATCTTGCACCTCACGTCTTCTGGATATAAGGATATTAGGTATGGCAACCACTGGAATGCTTCTCAAACTCAACACCCAAATGAACCGCGAGTTTTATGCATCCAATCTCTACCTTCACCTGAGCAAATGGTGTTCTGAACAAAGTCTGAATGGCACCGCTACTTTCCTTCGCGCCCAGGCACAGAGTAACGTGACGCAAATGATGCGCATGTTTAACTTTATGAAAAGTATCGGAGCAACTCCCATCGTTAAAGCTATCGATGTACCAGGAGAAAAACTTAACTCCCTGGAAGAACTCTTCCAAAAGACGATGGAAGAATATGAGCAGCGTTCAAGCAAGCTGTCACAATTAGCCGATGAAGCTAAAGAATTGAATGATGATTCTACCGTCGATTTCCTGCGCGATCTGGAAAAAGAACAGCAGCACGATGGTCTGTTGTTGCAGACCATTCTTGATGAAGTACGCAGCGCGAAACTTGCCGGTATGTGCCCTGTCCAGACCGACCAGCATGTTCTTAATGTCGTGTCGCATCAGATACATTAATCATGTTCGGCGCTTTAAAACATGCGCCGGATACAAATAATTTTGAGAAAGCCGCTGCTTCATACTTTGAAGCAGCGGTTTTTTTAATGGGATTCACCTTGCGGAGTAAATTTCAGTTCAATCAGCGCGATGGCTTTTTGGATAGCGCGCATCGTTACCGGCTCGGCTGCGGCGGGATGGTTAGTAAAATCGATATTCTTCAACTGGCTGGACATTTTTTCACGCAACTCAACAGGTGCGGTCACATCGAGTACGTCGAGAATTTGTTTGATTACCAACTGGCAAGCGACAACATCAGAGACCAGTTCCTGATCGGCATTCAGCGGCTGGGACATTGTAAACTCCTGATAGCTTTTTGAAAGCCGCTATAGTAGCGGCTTCCCCTCCACAGCGATAGTCACATCCGCCATCACCAGGGCACAAAAAAACCTGCCGAAGCAGGTTTTTTTGTTATCTGAACATATTGCCTGGCGGTACGTCTTTGAACGTCTTGCAATAGTTATCAAACATGCTTTTCAGGATTTTGCGTAGTTTCATCGAGGTACTCCGACCATTTGTTATGCAGGTGTTATCGTCTTTGCGCTTATAATATGACATTCATCACAAAAATCAATCTTTATGTGATCTGTATCACATAAATACCCCTTTTATGTTATGAAATTGATAACCACAAAGTCCCCATAAAGCGCCTGACTTCTGGGAAAAGCAAGGAATAGCACCGATCCGTCGTCTTTTCTGTCCATAACCTGGTACTGCGCGCGGGTACAATACCAGTTTCTTCTCCCTCTTCAGGCCGTGACATGAAACATCTGATATTTATTTTTTCACTTTTAACATTAGCGGGCTGCACCGTAACTCGTCAGGCTCAATTGAGCGAAGTTAATGTCACGAGCGGTATTGTGCGCCTCGTTTATAATCAGGCATTTTTACAACACGCCCGTACTGACAGCTATCTTAATCAAAGAATAGCGGAACGCGCATGTCAGCACGCAGGGTTTACCCGCGCTATTGCGTTTGGGCAACCTGTAAGTAACTGTAGTCTGTTTGCGGGATCGTTATGCCTGAATACGGAATTTACGCTGTCGTATCAGTGCCAAAATTTAATGCCCTCGACTTATCAATAAAGACCTTAATCAGCGAGGGATGCTTCGCTGGTTAATTAATTCCACGAATAGCGTTAATGCGTTTTATTCCCATTCGTATTTTTAATAATTGAATTTAATATTTTACCTTTTGCAAATAATAAAATAACAAATTATAGTGGCGCCACAGCAACAAAAATAACCTTTATGGAGCACTATCATGCTGAAACCAGAAATGATTGAAAAACTCAATGAGCAGATGAACCTGGAACTGTACTCTTCACTGCTTTATCAGCAAATGAGCGCCTGGTGCAGCTATCATACCTTTGAAGGCGCGGCTGCGTTTCTCCGCCGACACGCCCAGGAAGAGATGACGCATATGCAGCGTCTGTTTGACTATCTGACCGATACCGGAAACTTACCGCGTATTAATACCGTTGAATCCCCGTTTGCTGAATATTCTTCACTTGATGAATTATTCCAGGAAACCTATAAGCATGAACAATTAATCACGCAGAAAATTAATGAACTGGCTCACGCTGCCATGACCAACCAGGATTACCCAACGTTTAATTTCCTGCAATGGTATGTTTCTGAGCAACATGAAGAAGAGAAATTGTTCAAATCGATTATTGATAAATTAAGTCTGGCCGGTAAAAGCGGCGAAGGTCTTTATTTCATCGATAAAGAACTTTCTACCCTCGACGCGCAAAATTAATCTACTCTGGCGGCAGATTTACTGCCGCCGTTTCATATCAGTGGCGACAAATTTTACTTGTATCGGTTGAGAACCCTTCTTCACCGGGAATAAATTTACCTTTCGCCGCCAGAAACGCCACCAGTTCTCCCGCAGTCATCCCTTCCGCCGAGCAGGTATGAAAACGCGCCTGTTCACCAAAACACGCTTTGATCGCCGCTTCCAGACTGGCGTGCGTATATTGCTCGCCTGATTCAATCATCATATTTAACACTTCATGACCGTGAATAGAGCTCATCGTTCCTCCTCAAAAAGGGCATAGCGTAGCGATAGCTGCTCATCAAGGCTTTGCGCCAGCGCAGTTCTGAATGCATTTTATTGTACATTTTCATTTACACTAAATGTAACGCCGATTTGACGAAAAATGTAGAATGCCTTAACCTGCGCCGCAGATATCACTCATAAAGATCGTCAGGACAGAAGAAAGCGTGAAAAACAGAACTCTGGGAAGTGTTTTTATCGTGGCAGGAACCACAATTGGCGCGGGTATGTTGGCAATGCCGCTGGCGGCAGCAGGCGTCGGTTTTAGTGTCACATTGACATTGTTAGTTGGTCTGTGGGCATTGATGTGTTACACCGCACTGCTACTGCTGGAGGTGTATCAGCATGTACCCGCAGATACCGGTCTGGGCACGCTGGCAAAACGCTATCTGGGGCATTATGGGCAGTGGCTGACAGGCTTCAGTATGATGTTTTTAATGTACGCCCTGACGGCGGCGTACATTAGCGGCGCCGGTGAATTGCTGGCCTCCAGCATCAGCGACTGGACGGGTATTCCAGTGTCGGCAACCACTGGCGTGTTGTTGTTCACTTTTGTTGCCGGTGGTGTGGTTTGTGTCGGGACGTCGCTGGTCGATTTATTTAACCGCTTTCTGTTCAGCGCCAAAATTATTTTTCTGGTGGTGATGCTGGTATTGCTGCTACCGCATATTCACAAAGTGAATCTTTTAACCCTGCCGCTACAACAAGGACTTGCGTTGTCGGCGATCCCGGTAATTTTTACGTCATTTGGCTTCCACGGTAGTGTACCGAGCATCGTCAGTTATATGGATGGCAACATTCGCAAGCTGCGCTGGGTATTTATTACCGGTAGTGCGATCCCTCTGGTGGCGTATATATTCTGGCAACTGGCGACACTGGGCAGCATTGATTCAACAACCTTTATGGGACTGCTGGCTAATCATGCCGGGCTAAACGGGCTGTTACAGGCATTACGCGAAGTGGTGGCCTCACCGCATGTCGAACTGGCGGTGCATTTATTTGCTGACTTAGCCCTCGCAACGTCCTTCCTCGGCGTAGCATTAGGCTTATTTGATTATCTTGCGGATCTGTTTCAGCGTTCAAATAGCGTTGGCGGGAGAATGCAAACCGGGGCAATTACTTTTCTGCCACCGCTGGCATTTGCGCTGTTTTACCCACGTGGCTTTGTAATGGCGCTGGGTTACGCCGGTGTGGCGCTGGCTGTACTGGCGTTGATTATCCCTTCCCTTTTGACCTGGCAGAGCAGAAAGCATAATCCACAAGCAGGTTATCGGGTGAAAGGCGGCCGTCCAGCGTTGATACTGGTGTTTCTCTGTGGTATTGGCGTGATTGGAGTGCAATTTTTGATTGCAGCAGGGTGGTTACCAGAAGTGGGGTGATCAAATAACCTCACATATCCCTGTTGGGTGCCAGAATTAACTCTGGCACCCAATGTGACCTCTTAATGCAAGCAGCACTGCTTAAATTTCTTACCACTACCGCACGGGCAAGGATCGTTACGACCGGGTTTTTCTTCTGCTTTTATCGGTTGCTGAACAGGCTTTTCCTGCTGATGAGCCATCCAGTAAGCATGCAAATCAAGTGCCGCCAGTCGAATGGCATCCACACTCTCATCAAACGCTTCCGGCGACAGCTTCTCTACCCGCTCGAAGTTTTCTTCCGTACCGTGCAGCGCAATCGCCTCAAGCGCCGGTTTTAAGGATTCAGGCAATGCCGACCAGTCAGAGAGAGCAACGCCACGCATATAGCCAAAGCACCACTCCTCAACAATCGTCAACTCACTACCATCAACCTCTCGCAGACCAAATAACGGCTCAAACTGTTCAGGAAATTCGTTCAGACGCTCTGCGGTATCGGCCATATGTTGAAAAGCCAGGTTCATAAAGCGCGTCATCTCTTTTTCTGACGCCCAGCGCGGTACATAGTCCGCCCCACCCCAGACGGCCACCAACCACTGTTCTGGTTCAATTTCTTGCGGAGAACTCAACACCGCCGTCAATAAACCGTCCAGCTCAGCTACATCAAGGATGGCGTGGTCTGTGTTGTATTTGGTCAGGATATCATCCAGCCATTCCAACTCACTTTCGTTCAACGGTCCCGTTTTCATACGCTTTTCCTTGTGGATCTCGACTCGCCAGCGTCTATCTTACATGTCGGTCTGGCATAGAGATACTTTTTGAGTGGATTACCCAGTGATTAAAAATAAGAGGGGTATAACGATAAGTGGCAGATACAAAAAAACCACCCGAAGGTGGTTTCACGACACTGCTTATTGCTTTGATTTTATTCTTATCTTTCCCATGGTACCCGGAGCGGGACTTGAACCCGCACAGCGCGAACGCCGAGGGATTTTAAATCCCTTGTGTCTACCGATTCCACCATCCGGGCTCGGGAAAAAAGTGGAGGCGCGTTCCGGAGTCGAACCGGACTAGACGGATTTGCAATCCGCTACATAACCGCTTTGTTAACGCGCCAAATTCTTCAGGCTTTTCAGCCAGACACCCGCTTAAGCCGATGTCTTTTAAACTGGAGCGGGAAACGAGACTCGAACTCGCGA
>NZ_AEJZ01000041.1:0-33804 GCF_000208525.1 Escherichia sp. TW14182 | reverse complement strand
TTTACTGCCACAACCATCAAGATAATCGCGGAGCAGTAATGATTCAGTTCAAACCAACGCGAAACATCGACCTGATCGAAGCAGTCGGAAATCACCCTGACATTATTGCCGGGAGCAACAACGGTGATGGATACGACTATAAACATGATTGCCGTTACTTTGAGGTGAACGTGCACGGGCAGTTCGGCGGCATTGTTTACTATCAGGAGATTCAGCCGCTGACATTCGATTGCCACGCCATGTATCTGCCAGAGATTCGTGGCTTCAGCAAGGAAATCGGGCTGGAGTTCTGGCGATACATTCTGACTAACACCACCGTTCAGTGCATCACATCGTTCGCTGCACGCAAATTCCGCCACGGGCAGATGTACTGCGCAATGATTGGCCTTAAGCGTGTAGGAACCATCAAGAAATACTTCAAAGGCGTGGATGACGTGACGTTTTACAGCGCCACACGCGAAGAATTAATCGACTTCCTGAATCACGGGAGATAGCCATGTTATATGCATTTAAGCTGGGCAGAAAACTGCGCGGCGAGGAACCTTATTGCCCTGAAAAAGGCGGGAAAGGTGGCAGCTCTGATAAAAGCGCAAAGTATGCAGCAGAAGCTCAGAAGTATGCCGCAGACCTGCAAAATCAGCAGTGGCAGACGATCATGAAAAACCTTGCTCCGTTCACGCCGCTTGCGGAGCAGTATGTTAACCAGCTTCAGAATCTTTCCAGTTTAGAAGGTCAGGGGCAGGCACTTAATCAGTATTACAACTCTCAGCAGTATAAAGACCTTGCAGGTCAGGCGCGTTACCAGAGTCTTGCTGCTGCGGAGGCGACTGGTGGACTTGGTTCGACAGCTACAAGCAATCAACTGGCTACGATCGCGCCGACACTCGGTCAGTCTTGGTTATCAAATCAGATGAGCAATTACAACAATCTGGCAAACGTTGGGCTTGGTGCGCTGCAAGGTCAGGCAAACGCCGGGCAGACGTACGCCAACAACATGAGCGGCATTGCACAGCAAAGCGCAGCTCTTGCCGCTGCTAATGCCAATAAACCATCAAGTCTTCAGACTGCAATTAGCGGTGGCACGTCTGGTGCGATTGCCGGTGCAGGTCTTGCCAGTCTTTTGGGAACATCAACGCCTTGGGGCGCTGGCATTGGTGCTGGTATCGGATTGCTTGGCTCGTTGTTTTAAGGGGTAATCATGGCTACTTGGCAAGGAACAAACGGCGGATTGTTGACTGGTATCGGTGGCGTCAACTCAAACGCCCCTAGCGTAAATGACATCGGAAATACGCTTCAGCTTATCAGGCAGAACAATGATATTGAGCGTTCAGGCGCTAACAATGTTGGACTGACGGCCTTGCAAGGTCTTTCAGGTATTGCGGGTGTTTTTCAGCAGGAAAAGCAGGCTCAGCGGCAGAAAGAATTTCAGCAGGCATACGCTAATGCTTATGCGTCTGGTGATCGCGGCGCTTTGCGTCAGTTAGCTACTGAATATCCAGACCAGATTGAATCCGTTCGTAAAGGCATGGGATTCATTGATGAAGACCAGCGCAATTCCATCGGTACCTTAGCGGCTGGCGCTCGCCTTGCGGCATCGTCTCCAGAAGCGATGCAATCATGGCTGCAAAACAACGCCAATGAGCTGGCGCGCGTCGGTGTTGACCCTAATAACGTTGCTCAGATGTATCAGCAGAACCCTTCAGGATTTGGTGAGTTTGTTGATCACCTTGGAATGGCTGCTCTTGGTCCAATTGATTACTTCAATGTTCAGGACAAGATGGCTGGTCGTGAGATTGATCGCGGGAAACTTGCAGAGACAATCCGCAGCAATCAGGCTGGCGAGGCGCTAACAGCACGAGGCCAGAACATCACGATGCGCGGTCAGGACTTATCTGCTTCTACTGCGCGACGAGGTCAGGATTTGGCAATGCAGCGAGCGTCAACAAGAGGAATCGCTGGGAATGATGAGCGTACAGTTCAGTTATCAGATGGCAGAACTGTAACGGTAGGCGGGAAGCTTCATGGCGCTGGGGCTAATGCGTTCTACGAAGGCATCGACAACGATGGGAATATGGTTCGCGTCCCTGCCAGTTCAATCGCTGCGCCTGCAACATCGTCTGCATCAGCACAAAACTATGCCATGAAGAAGGATATCGACGCGATCGCAAATGCAGACGCTTCTGCTCTCGATTTCATGACAGGAATGACAGGTGGTGCAGGTAATCCAGCAATTGGTGCTGATGTTCGCAGCCGATTAACGGGAAAAGAGCAGCGCCAGTTATATAACTCAGCACAACGTATTCAGGGCAGAATGCAGAATCAGGGTGTGGCGGCAGCAAGGGACATGGGTGCCAGTGGTATTAACACCGTTGCAGAAGCGAAGATGTATTTTCAGGGGATGCCGCAGGTTGACTATTCAAGCCCGGAGGCTATGCAGCAGTCGATTCGTGAGATTCAGGAATACACCAACAATTACAACCAACAATATAACGTTAATGTTGGTAAATCTCAGCGGAAGCAATCTCAACCTGCACAGGTATCACAGCCAGCAGCCAGCAGTAACTTTTCTTCACTATGGGGTGATTAATGGCTAAAGCATGGAAAGATGTTATCGCCTCTCCACAGTATCAGGCGTTAGCGCCAGAACAAAAAGCGCAGGCTCAGGAGCAATACTTCAATGAAGTCGTGGCCCCGCAAGCCGGAGAAAATGCAGAGCAGGCTAAGCAAGCTTTCTATGCTGCCTATCCATTGCCATCTGTGCAGCCAGTGGAGACACAACAACCAGTAGCACAGCAACAACCACAGCAAAGTGGATTTATGTCTGATCTTGGCGAAGCAGTAAAAGAGACTGGTCGCGGACTGGTGCAGGCTGGCGTGAACGTGGCAAATATACCTGCATCAGTTGCCGATGCTGTAACGAGCGCGGCGGCTTGGGCTGGCGGTAAACTCGGCATTGGCGATGGGACATATCAACCAGCGCCACGAGTAACAACGCAGGGATTAGAGCAGGACTTTGGCCTTCAGCAAGGTGCGCTGACTCCACAAACGACAGAGGGAAGGGTATTTGCTGAAGCATTGCCTTACCTCACTCCTGCTGGCGTTGAGAGAGCGGCAGCACAGGCACCAACACTTGCTGGTCGAATTGCTCAGGGGGCAACTCGCCTTCTCGCTGAAAACGCAGTTGGATCACTTGCTGCAAATAGTGCGAAAGATGATGCGGAAGCACTCGCCACCGATTTAGGCGTTGGTGTGCTGGCTGGCGGTGCTATTAACGCTGCCGGACGTGGATTAGGTGCTGCTTATCGTGGCGTTCGTGGTGCTATCGCGCCAGAAGCACAGCAAGCTATCAGATTTGCAGAGCGTGAAGGCGTTCCTCTGCACACCACAGACCTGTTACAACCCACTTCCCGCGTCGGAAAAATGGCGCAGACTACAGCAGAAAATATCCCTCTGGCTGGCACAAGCGGAATGAGAGCAACGCAACAGGAAGCGAGAAGCCAGTTGGTGCAGAGATTTGCTGATAAATTCGGTGAGTATGATCCATCTGTTGTTATTGACAGCCTTAAAGCGAAAACATCAGGAATTCGTCGTGCCGCTGGTAATCGACTGGAGCAGGTTCAGAATGCTATGGCTGGAGTAAACATTCAGCCTGCGCGAGCAATTCAGCAGATTGATACAGAAATATCTAATCTGCAGAAGCTTGGTAAGGTAGCTGATAACGAGACAATTTCAAAACTTCAGTCATATCGTGATGAGCTTGTTCGCAATGCTGGCCCTGATGGTCCGGTTAATCTGGATTTGAAGCAATTAAGCGATCTGCGCAGCCAGTTCAGAATGGACGTGAAGGGGGAGCGGCCAGTGTTACCAAACCGTTCCGATGCTGCCATTCAGCGCGTTTACAAGGCAATGACCGACGATATCAATGGTGCCATTGGTCAGAATCTTGGCAACGATACTCTCCGTAAATATCAGCAGGCCAATGCCGTCTACGCTGACGAAGCGGCGAAACTAAAGAATACCAGGCTGAAGAATGTTCTCATGAAAGGCGACCTGACGCCGGAAGTTGTCAACAACATGCTATTCAGCAAGAACAAATCGGAAATTAAGACGCTGTATAACTCAGTTGGTCGTGTTGGCAGGGCGCAAATGCGCAATGGCATCATTGGAAAGGCGATGGAGAAATCTGGCGGATCCCCTGACCAGTTCCTTCGGCAGCTTAACATCCTGCAAAACCAGACTGGCATCACATTTAAGGGGCAGGACGCTGCTTATCTGAAAGGATTGAAAAATTACCTTCAGTCCACTCAGCAGGCAGCAAAAGCGGCAGTAACAACACCAACAGGGCAGCAAACCATCCCGTTCATTATCGGGTATGGGACGGCAATGAACCCGGCGACAACTGGCGCAGCAGTAAGCTACGGACTTCTTACTCGCGCCTATGAGAGCGAACCATTCAGAAATGCAATGCTCCGAATGGCAAACACCCCACGCGGATCAACAGCGTTTGAGAAAGCCATGCAGCAGGCGCAAAAGGCCATTAACGCCCTGACTCAGGGTGCCAAGTCTGATGCGTTGTCAGAATAGCTTCGCAAACACCAGGAACGTGCAAAAACCAAATATGTAGAACGCAATATTCAGCATATCTCTTTGCATAAATCCTCCGTAACTGATGGTTAGCTGCTGTCTTTTTTATATAGCTCTTTGAGCGTATCAAAGACAATTTTCTTAACCATATCGGATTGTTGTTCTGCCATACGCTCTGCATCGTCAATGTAAACTGATGCAGAGTTTTGTTTATCCAGTGATTCTTCAATCGCTGCAATTATCTCTGAGTTCAGAGACCTGTTATTCATCTTCGCACGCTGCTTAATTTTCGCGTGGAGTTCATGCGGAAGTCTCAAGTGAAACTGCGCCTCGTCGTATTTGCTGTACATCCTTGATGCCTCACCAATTGGGTGGAATGGCATCGTAACTTACTGGATAAATACTCAATAGTACCATTTCGGTATGCAATCACATCATGGTTGCATCATATCATTCGTCTGGAGCAATGAAATGTCAGATATCACCGCAAATATTGTGGTAAGCATGCCTTCGCAACTCTTCACTATGGCTCGTTCTTTTAAAGCCGTAGCCAATGGCAAAATTTATATCGGTAAAATTGACACTGACCCGGTAAATACTGAAAACCAGATACAGGTTTATGTAGAGAATGAAGACGGATCTCACGTCCCTGTTTCTCAGCCAATTGTTATCAATGCTGCCGGATATCCTGTGTACAACGGGCAGATTGCCAAATTTGTAACTGAGCAAGGCCATTCAATGGCTGTATATGATGCGTATGGTTCGCAACAGTTCTATTTTCCGAATTTGCTGAAGTATGACCCTGAACAGCTTCTGCAGTTACTTCAATCTGATGAAGGGGCTACTTACATTGGCACTAATAGCGGGAAAAATCTCCAAGAGGAGCTATTTGCAATAAAAAATGAAATATATCAAGACCCGCTTACATCGTGGCCTTTCGGTGGAACATTAAAAATAAAGCAAGGGGTGTACGATATCGCGTCACCACTCGTTCTCGATTACGGCAACTATGACGCTAAATTTATTGGTTCGACAGGAGTCCGTGCTCATTATTCCGGAGAAAATATGGCAGAAACGATATTTAACTGCCATGCCTCGGATTTCAACTTAAAGATGCTCGGTGATACAGTTGGTGGCACACAGCGAGTACATGCGTATGATTATCTCGGAAATATTACGCTTAAAGGCTCAGCAACGTCTTACGGTCTTCTCGTAACCAAGAAAGCATATGCCAAGTTAGAGAATATAGTATCTTACGGACATACCAACGGCGAAGGTTTACGAACAGACGCTGTATTGACTTCTGAATTGGATAATGTGTACCTGCAGGCAAATCGTATTGGGTGGCGAGTGCTTAATTCTGATGATTTTTCAGAACTTAATGCAATTACTGTCAACAGATTAACCGCAAGCCAGAATACACAATGGGGTATTCTTGGTGACAGATGGGGCGCAGGGACTACCATCAATAGCCTTACCTGTGAGGGTAACGGCACGCAAGGTAATACTGGCACTGGCGGTATGCAGATTGCCGTGAACGGTCTTAATGGGTCATGTGCTTTGGTACTTAATAACCCATATTTTGAGGCTAACGCTGGTGGTTCTGACCTTGCCATTGATAACACGGGAACGCGCCCTGTCACCATAATTATTAACGGCGGAAACTTCCATCGTGTCAGCAATACGGCGTACACCATAAACAACTTAAATATTACAAGCTCTGGCGGTGGGAAAGTAACTGTAATTCTCAATGGTACGACATTCCAGAGCGTAGGCTCTTACGTTCCAAGTAGCACAAGACCGTATTGGGTTACTGGAGCTAATTGTGAAGTAATCGACATTGGCTGCACATTCATGGAAGAAACGAGTAAAGCAACATCCGTTTCCTCTGGTAGCATCCCTCGCTCTGGAAGAATTAACGCCAATGGTAGTGTAGACATTGCGCCGGGTGTTTCATCCGTTAACGCGCATGCTACTGGTGTGTATGATGTAACGTTTTCTCATCCGCTCGCAGCAGCTACTAATGGTTATGTGGTTCAGATAACACCTATATCTGCGCCTGATTCAGTTAGTTGTGATGTTACTTATATTGGCGTAGATACATTTAGGGTGACCCTGCGCAATACGCTTAGCGGAGCAGGAATCTCCAGTTCGTTTGCATTTAGCATTACCAGACTACTATAAATACATTCGCCGCCCTATTGGGACATATATGTAGGGCGGCTTATGTTTATTGTTTATTGATTGTTGTTTGTTAATGTGGGTATTAATTCTTTTACTAAACTTGTGGTTTGTTTTGTTAATTTGATGAATGGCGTCTCTATTAATTTAAAAGTTAGGCATGATGTGAACGTAATAAGAAATGCAGTTGTGCTTACCAGTATGATAAATGCATTTTCAGTGTAATTATTAGGAATAATCCACGTCATTAGGCAATAAAGGAATATCCCATGCAGAAGGTAAACGCTGTAGGTAGTTTCTCCTAGCTTTCTGGTTATATTTAATCTTAATATTCCATACAAATCACAACCTGATGCGATAATGATAAATGTTATTCCACAAAGAATCAGTGGTAGCGGTGCGTAAGTTGTTTTGAAATACGTCATTTCAAAAATCATTATCGCAGTTATTATAATTGGTGTTACTTTTGCTTTGGCAATTCCATTGACTATCTTTGATTTATTTAGCAAAAATGCCAGGAGCCCAAAAAGAAATGATACTATGTGTATTTTACTGAAAAATAAAATGAAAACAAATAGCGATATTGCGCTAATCATAACCATGTAAATACTGACTTTTCTTTTTATGAGCGCGGAAATTACCGGAAGAGAAAAATAAAAGAACCATTCATATACAAGTGTCCATGTTACAGCGGCATTGATAGTAAATGAATCTTTTACGTCATTAATGTTCGGCATACCTAGCGCAGTGAATGGCAACCACTTCATTATTGACACAAAAAGCTCTTCTGTGGATACCTGCATTCTCCATCCAGACTTAAAACCTACAATGATAAAAATGAGACATAGGCTAACTATGAACATTGGGGTTAATCGTAGTAATCTTGATACATAAAGCCTTGTCCAGTCCTGATCTCCAGAGATAATCTTTGAAAAGAACAGATAACCAGTAATCATAAAAAAGAATGACACACCAACTTGGCCTAAATTTGCTAACAGATTTGATGAAGGTGCTTCCCATACTCCAGATGACAAGTATCCATTCCAAATTGCTGCGTGATGAATAAGCACGAAAATTGCTAAGAACCCCCGCATTCCATCTATTTGATTATTCCTGCCGTGCTCAACAAGATTTATTGGGGAAATTTTATCAAATAACCCCACAGCTAATAACGACATCAATATCACGGATGTTATTAATAATAAACTGTTAATTTCAATCATATGCATGCTCTATTACGCAATTAAAATTTCTCCAAGTATACTGACTTTTAGTTAATGATCATATAGTTATGTGTAACTGATGAAACAAAACGGAGACACACCAAGCTTTGCACTGGATTGCAAGGCTTTGCGCTTTCCGATAGTGGTTAAGGCGGATCACTCCGCCTTTTCATCAATCCAATCTGCCCACCACTGCATCATTTCTCTGCATTTATCGTAGTTGATGCATCACTATCACACTGTAATAGCTTATTACTGGTTTGCAGACAGGTAGTCATGAACAGATACCTGCGCATGAAGACGGAACTAGTCCAGATGTGATATTTGTGGTGATCACATACATCATCAACGATGCTCGTTATGGTGAGTTTGATGGCTACCCACTGAGGTGAAAATTGTGTTGTGTACCAAATTGCGTACCAAACTAAAATCACAAATCATGAAACCCTTGTTCATGGCGGTTCTCAGGGGTGTTGCGCGTAATCGTGAAACAAAAAGGTAGATTGTTGCTTACCGTCATTCATCATTAGGTTAAATCCGTTATTTCTGCTGTATGTCAGAGTATCAAATATCACCGTGCTAATCAGCTTTAGAGCGACAATTTGACAGGGAGTAGCAACTGATAATGTCAGATTAAAAATGAGATAAATGTCACATTTTCTTGCACTTTATTCCAGCCAGTTCATCAGGATTTCCGTAAAAAGAACTGCTATTTGAAACTCCTGAGGATTTGCTGTTGAAACGCCGTCTTATTATTGCTGCTTCTTTGTTCGTTTTTAATTTATCGTCTGGTTTTGCGGCGGAAAATATTCCCTTTTCACCCCAGCCTCCACAAATTCATGCGGGATCATGGGTCTTGATGGATTACACAACCGGTCAGATCCTCACGGCGGGTAATGAGCATCAACAACGCAATCCTGCCAGCCTGACTAAGCTGATGACTGGCTATGTCGTTGATCGTGCAATCGATAGCCATCGTATTACGCCAGACGATATTGTTACGGTGGGGCGCGATGCATGGGCGAAAGATAATCCGGTATTCGTCGGTTCTTCACTGATGTTTTTGAAAGAGGGCGATCGCGTATCGGTACGTGATTTAAGCCGTGGTTTAATTGTGGACTCTGGCAATGACGCTTGTGTTGCACTGGCTGATTATATTGCCGGTGGGCAACGGCAGTTTGTCGACATGATGAACAATTATGCTGAGAAGTTACATCTTCAGGATACGCATTTTGAAACAGTGCATGGTCTGGATGCACCCGGTCAGCACAGTTCGGCCTATGATTTAGCCGTCCTTTCTCGCGCTATCATCCACGGCGAGCCTGAGTTTTATCATATGTACAGCGAAAAAAGCCTCACCTGGAACGGTATCACCCAGCAAAACCGTAACGGATTATTGTGGGATAAGACCATGAATGTTGACGGCCTGAAAACCGGGCATACTTCTGGTGCCGGGTTTAATCTCATTGCGTCGGCGGTGGATGGTCAGCGTCGTCTCATTGCGGTGGTGATGGGGGCTGACAGCGCAAAAGGTCGCGAAGAAGAAGCCAGGAAACTGTTGCGTTGGGGGCAACAGAACTTTACTACGGTGCAAATTTTACACCGGGGGAAAAAGGTTGGCACAGAACGAATCTGGTATGGCGATAAAGAAAACATCGCTCTGGGAACGGAACAAGAGTTCTGGATGGTGCTGCCAAAAGCGGAGATTCCTAATATCAAAGCAAAATACACCCTTGATGGTAAAGAACTGACCGCGCCAATTAGCGCCCATAAGCGGGTAGGGGAAATTGAACTTTATGACCGCGATAAACCGGTGGCGCACTGGCCGCTGGTCACCCTGGAATCTGTCGGAAAAGGCGGTATGTTTTCCCGGCTGAGTGATTATTTCGAGCATAAAGCCTGACCTTTCTTACGCCGCAGACTGGCAGGAGTGCGAGTCTGCTCGCATAATCAACACTCATTCCTTGTGGTTTTTATATTACAAATCATGCTGTATATAAAACCAGTGTAAGTGGAGGCGTCATGAACTACGAGATTAAACAGGAAGATAAACGTACCGTTGCAGGTTTCCATCTCGTTGGCCCGTGGGAACAAACGGTAAAGCAAGGTTTTGAGCAGTTGATGATGTGGGTTGATAACAAAAATATTGTTCCGAAGGAGTGGGTGGCGGTCTATTACGATAATCCAGATGAAACACCTGCCGAAAAGTTACGTTGTGACACCGTAGTTTCGGTGGCAGATAGTTTCACACTTCCCGAAAACAGTGAGGGCGTCATCCTGACAGAAATTTCGGGTGGTCAGTATGCGGTGGCGGTAGCCCGCGTAGAGGGGGATGATTTTGCGAAACCCTGGTATCAGTTCTTTAACAGCCTCTTGCAGGACAGTGCTTACGAAATGTTACCAAAACCCTGTTTTGAGGTTTATCTGAACAATGGCGCGCAAGATGGTTATTGGGATATCGAAATGTATGTCGCGGTGCAGCCAAAACGGCGCTGATAAATGACGTCGGGTCAGAGGTTAACCTGATTGCCACGCTGTTTTTCGTTATGTAAAAGAGTAAGATCCGTCTTCAGTTTTCTGACAACCAAACCGGGAACGTCCGCTATTCCCGGTTTGCCGGACAGATTTGTTACATAGCGTTATTGCACCTGGTTTGTCAGATTGCATTATGATCGTTTTTTCCCTCTTTCACGGAGTGCCCGCGTGCGTGCCGATAAGTCCTTAAGCCCGTTCGAAATTCGAGTCTACCGTCATTACCGCATTGTTCATGGTACTCGTGTTGCGCTGGCGTTCTTGCTCACCTTTCTCATCATTCGCCTGTTTACTATCCCGGAAAGCACCTGGCCGTTGGTCACTATGGTGGTGATCATGGGGCCAATTTCGTTCTGGGGTAACGTTGTCCCTCGTGCGTTTGAACGTATTGGCGGTACGGTGTTTGGCTCGATTTTAGGTCTTATTGCTCTGCGACTGGAGTTAATCTCTTTACCGCTGATGTTAGTCTGGTGCGCGGCTGCCATGTTTCTTTGTGGCTGGCTGGCACTCGGCAAGAAACCGTATCAAGGTTTATTGATTGGTGTGACGCTGGCAATTGTTGTTGGTTCCCCAACAGGTGAAATTGATACGGCATTATGGCGAAGTGGCGATGTGATCCTCGGCTCTTTACTGGCAATGTTGTTTACCGGTATCTGGCCGCAACGTGCGTTCATCCACTGGCGCATTCAACTGGCGAAAAGTCTGACCGAGTATAATCGGGTCTATCAATCTGCATTCTCACCGAACTTACTTGAACGCCCACGACTGGAAAGCCATCTGCAAAAACTCCTGACCGATGCCGTGAAAATGCGAGGGCTGATTGCACCAGCCAGCAAAGAAACCCGCATTCCAAAATCGATATATGAAGGTATCCAGACTATTAATCGTAATCTGGTTTGTATGCTGGAGCTGCAAATCAATGCCTACTGGGCCACGCGTCCCAGTCATTTCGTGTTATTGAACGCGCAAAAACTGCGTGATACACAGCACATGATGCAGCAAATAGTGCTGAGCCTTGTTCATGCGCTGTATGAAGGTAATCCGCAGCCGGTTTTTGCCAATACGGAAAAATTGAACGATGCTGTGGAAGAGTTGCGTCAGTTGCTCGATAGCCACCATGACCTGAAGGTCGTAGAAACGCCGATTTATGGTTATGTGTGGCTGAACATGGAAACGGCACATCAGCTTGAGTTGCTATCGAATCTGATTTGCCGGGCCTTGCGCAAATAATTCCTGAACTTCAGAATCATCTTGCAGCTGCTTCGATTCAGCAAGGATAAAGGGTATGATAATGAAAAGGGATAAAAGCATTGTCATCTGCGGCAGCTATGAGTAATGTTGGCCCTAACGAATAGCGGTTGCTTAAACGAATCCGACTCTCACATTATCAGGGGTATAAAAATGGAAACTACCAAGCCTTCATTCCAGGACGTACTGGAATTTGTTCGTCTGTTCCGCCGTAAGAACAAACTGCAACGTGAAATCCAGGACGTTGAGAAAAAGATCCGTGACAACCAGAAGCGTGTCCTGCTGCTGGACAACCTGAGCGATTACATTAAGCCTGGGATGAGCGTAGAAGCAATCCAGGGCATCATTGCCAGCATGAAAGGTGACTATGAAGATCGCGTTGATGATTACATCATCAAAAACGCCGAGCTCTCCAAAGAACGCCGCGATATCTCCAAAAAGCTGAAAGCTATGGGCGAAATGAAAAACGGCGAAGCGAAGTAATTTCTGCTTTATTCGATGAGGGTTGCCCGGCAACCCTCATTATTCATTGACTCTTTTCTGTGTATCACAAGTCATCATTCCCATCTGATAACCTATCAAAATTAGCGACAGCCTTCTTCTGTATGCAGCAAGGCAAAAAGCTCTGCAACTCCGATGTTATTAACCGCACAGGTCACTAACACGTTGCGCGCTCCAGCTTCCCGTAACCAGCATTTCACCAAAGATATTTGTTCCATGCTGGCTAAATCTGCTTTGGTTACTACTCCAATGACCGGGCGATTCATTGACGAGGTAAAGCCTGGCGAAAAAGGTGACCACGGTGCGTCCGCATTAAGCACAAGCGCGATAATGTCCGCTTCGCAGGCACTGACCAGCAGTGCGCTGTAAAGACTACGGTTTTCGAGGTATTCGCCTGGTGTGTCAATGGTGGCTGGTGACCAGACAATGGCCTGCGTTTTCTGATACTGAAGATCTTCTCCGCGCAGACATTGCGTGAGTGATGTTTTTCCGCACTGACTGGGGCCGATGAGCATCATACGTTGCATAACGTCAGGTCCGTGTAATGGGGCAGGCGGTAAAGTGCATCATTTCACCCAGCGTGCGGGTAACCTGATTAAGTGCATATTCGATAGCTGAAACATCGCCAGTCAGTACTACGGCACCAGTAAAACGATCAAGAAAACCAATTTCTACAGCTCCCGACTTTGTGGCGATATCGCACGCGATAATAGACGCTTCGCTGGGGGGTAATCGTCAGAATGCCAATGGCGGAAACGGTATCTGGTAAACCTAATTTCTTAAACAGCTCCTTCCCTGGGTTAGCAATGACATGCGCCAGCGTAACCTGTTTACCGGGGACATATTCCTGAATCATCCGTTCAGTAGCGTGCTGAGTTGTCATTACCCCTCCACCATCTGACGCCACAAGGCTTCATGCGGACGGGCAATTACCGAGCGATAGACCAGCAATCCTTTTTCCCCCGCGCGCTCGCTGGCGACAGAGACCGCATTATTAACATCTGAAATATCGCCAGCAACCACCATGTAGCATTTACCGCCAATACCGAAGGCCATATGCACTCGAACGAGAGTGACATTCGCAGCTTTAACTGCGCAATCGGCTGCGTCAATGCAGGCTGCCACACTCCAGGTTTCGACCACACCGATAGCCTGACGCTGTTCAACATGGTTCAGTCCGCTGATTGCGGGCAGAATGCTGGGATGAATATTAGGGAGGATCAGGCTGTCGACCAGCATTTCACCTGCAAGGGATGCGCCGCTGCTGATGGCCTGTTGCACCGCACCGACATCGCCACCGAGCATCAGCAGAAATTTCCCGGGACATAGCGTTTTGCTGACCAGTAACTCAACATTGGCGCTTTTCAGCATGGCATCGCCGGTTTCCATCCCTTTTGCGATACTGCTAAGTTCTAAAATACCTACCGCTTTCGACATGGTTAACCTCTCACAATCGTAATAGCGTTTTCTGTCACATCGCTGACCGTGCCATTAATACTGGCATGAATGGGAGCACCTAATGTGCCGTGTGGAATTTGGCCTACACATTGTCCACGAACGACACGATCGCCTTTTTGTACACACGCAATTGCGCTGGCACCGATATGCTGGCGTAACAATAGAGTCACTTTTTCGGGCTGAGGCACCTGTTCAGACAATGGCGCATCCTGATACCACGGGGTTAATCCCAGTCTGGTTACCAGCCGTTTTACTGGGATCAGCCGATAATTTGCCATGACATCCTCAGGATTTAAGGCACCTTCGTAGCGGAGATTTTTGGCGCGTAATTCCTGCTTAAGCAGGCGGTTTATGCGCATCGGCGAAATACCTACCGGACAGGCGACGCTGGCGCAGACGTTGCACTCCGAACAGGTGAGAGCTGTCAGTAACAGTTGTGGCGTAGCGAGCTGTTGATAGTTAACCGCACGTACTAACAAATGTGGCGACAGTTCGTGACCAATTAAATGACGCGGGCAGAGATCGGTACATAAGCGGCATTGCTCACAAACGGTTTTCGCGACGACAAGTACGCTACGGTCATCCTGCATTCGACGTTGGATCAGTGAATGAGAATTGGGTAAAACCAGCAAGCCGCCAGTGGTTTTGCTGACTGGCGTGTCGAGCGATGTGATCAAACTACCCATCATCGGACCGCCATTGATAAAACCAGGATTATCCACTGTTGCGCCGCCCGCCAGCGCCAGTACTTCGCGTAAAGACATCCCGATGGGAACGGTCACTGTGATTGGTTTAGCCACTGCACCATTAACAGTAAGCGTGCGTCGCGTCACCGGATACTGTTGTTCAACGGCTCTGGCAATATTCAGTACGGTTTGCACATTATTGACCACCACACCGACACTAACGGGTAACGCAGCGGGAGGAACGCGGCGACCTGTTGCCATCCAGATGGTTAGCACTTCGTCTCCTGCGGGGTAAACGTCGGGTAAAATATGCAGGCGGATATCCTGCGGAAGCAATGGTGTGAGTGCGTTTATTGCTGGTTGATACTTCTCTTTCAGCGCGATAATTCCGCTCCTGGCTCCGGTGGCTTTCATCGCATAGTGAACACCACGAAGCAGGCGGCTGGCTTGTTGTGCCATTAACTGTTGATCCACTTTCAACATTGGTTCGCATTCCGCCGCATTCACCAGGAAAGTGTCAACCCGCGCCTGTAGCTTAATATGTGTTGGAAAGCCTGCGCCACCAGCGCCCACGACGCCTGCTGCCTGTACTCGCTCGCGGATCGTCTGTTCGTCAAAGGACATTAACTCGCCGTTCATACCAACTCCTCAAGCATTTCTGCTATAGCGATGGCATCAGCCGCTCGTGGATTGGTACGCAGTGTGGCATCCGCCAGCGCAGCCCGAACCATATCTGGAATACGTGATGACCATTCTGCTTTTTTATCTTTCAGTGCATTGGCGAGAGTCGGCATTGAACAGGCTTTTTTTAGCTGTTCAATATGTTGAATGAGTGCATTCAGGCTTGCGGTGTCATTGGCATCGTCAGGGCATAAATGGCACGTTTTCGCCAGCCGGGCATAGCGTTTGGCAGCACGCGGATCGCCAGCATTAAAACGAATAACCGTCGTAAGCAGGAGCGCATTCGCCAGGCCGTGTGGCAGATGAAACTGCCCGCCGAGTTGATGGGCAATTGCATGATTTAACCCAAGCCCAGCCTGACTAAAGGCCATTCCTGCAAGCGTAGAGGCATTATGCATTTTGCCGCGAGTAGCAAGACAATCGCCTTTATTCACTGCTGTGGGCAGGTAGTGAAAAACAATTTGCACGGCTTTTTCGGCCAGTGCATCCGTGAAGTCACTGGCATGGGGAGAAACATAAGATTCAAGGGCATGGGTTAAAACATCCATTCCGGTATTGGCAGTTATCGCGGCTGGCACACTGACGACCAGCGAGGGATCGAGAACCGCTATATCCGGATAAAGCGCATTATCGAAAAGAGGATATTTAATCCCTTTATCGGGATCGCTGATGACACAGGCGCTGGTCACTTCCGAACCGGTGCCGCTGGTGGTGGGAATAGCAACGCAGGTTTCAATCTCAATAGCACACTGGCGACTAAACCAGACAATCGCTTTTGCGGCGTCCAGTGCAGAGCCTCCGCCAAAACCGATAACCACATCCGGGCGTAAAGTCTGCATTTGTGCAATGCCTTTTACCACAGTCTGGATCGTTGGATCGGGCGTTATTTCGCTAAAAATACTGATGCGGTTGCTATCAGGCAACGACTGACACAACGTGTCAATCAATGGCGAACCAGCCAGGAAGGCGTCGCAAATAATCCAGATGTGCTTATTGGTGAAACGGCTAAGGACTTTGAGACTTCCCAAACCGCTGTATAAACGTGTCTGCAATGAAAAAGTATTCATTTCCGTTTCTCTAGCGAATGGAAAAGCCACTGGTTAACACGCAGCGTCGTGAGCGGGCAAAAGTCCGTGCTGACGTTGTCCCTTCGCCAGTCGGTGTAGCAATGGTGAAGGTCGTAAAGCCTTCGCCGCCGACGCCAATACCCGCCCAGGAGGGGCCGTTTTTGACAAAGATTGAGGTTTGCATAACGCGCGCAGCAAGGTTGAGTCGTGAGACGTTCTGCGAGTGCATAATTGCCGTGTGGTGCAAACCGTCTTCGACTTTCAGCGCCAGGGTGAGGGCGCTGTCAAAATCGTTGACTTTTACAATGGGTAGCATCGGCATCAGTTGTTCACAGGTAACCCAGTTATCATCGGCGTCAACAACGGCAATCAGTAATCGTGGCGTTTTCTGCGGTAGAGGAATTCCAGCCGCTTCCAGAAGATGGCATGGGCTTTTTCCGACCAGTTTTTTGTTGGCGACGCCGTCGGGCAGACAAACGGCGCGCAATTTTTCAGTTTGCTGATGGTTAAGAAGAAATGCGCCAAAACTTTGCATCTGTTGAATTAAATACTCTGCCACTGACGCTACGACAATCAGGCTTTTTTCAGCGATACATGGCAGGTTGTAATCGAAAGAAGCGCCGTTGATGATGTCTTCGGCGGCTTTCACAATATCCGCCGTTTCATCGACGATACACGGCGGGTTACCCGCACCGGCACCAATCACTTTCTTACCACTTTTCATTCCCATCGCGACGATACCCGGACCGCCGGTAATCGCCAGAACGCTGATTTTAGGGTGCGCCATCATCTGTTCGGTGGCTGTAAAGGTCGGTTCAGATACGGTAACGATCAGGTTATGAATGCCACTACAGCGAAACGCGATGTCTTCGATTATGGCAATGAGTTTCAGCGATACGTTTTTGGCTCCCGGATGAGGACTGAAGTAGATGCTATTGCCTGCTGCCAACATGCTGATGCTGTTATTAATGACGGTTTCCGTAGGATTGGTACTCGGCGTGACCGAGCCAATAACACCAAACGGAGAGTATTCAAATAAAACCATGCCACCATCACCGGTTAGTGCCGTGGTGGTTAAATCTTCAATTCCTGGCGTGTTATCAAGTGCCGCTTTGTTTTTTAGATACTTATCTTCTTTATTCCCCATCCCCGTTTCGCTGGCGCTTTCTTCTGCCAGTTCGGTAAGGCGGGGCGTTAATTCTTCGCGAATGGCGCTGATAATGGCGCTGCGGGTTTTAAGCGGACACTGTTGAAAGCGCAAAAAGGCCTGGTGTGCAGCGCAGACGGCCTCATCGACAGTCTGGAAAATACCATTTCTTTGTATTTGTAAGGCACTGGGCATCAGTTTTTCGTGCAGGATATTGCGGATAATCATTTCTAATTCAGTCGTATTCATTGGTTTGCTCCTGCATTAATTGCTGCCATTGCGGCTTGTGCAATATCCATATCTTGTTCAACGCTACCACCGCTGATGCCAAGTCCCCCAAGCAATATCCCGTCTCGCCAGAGAGGAAAACCACCACCAAAAGTGACGACTTTGCCTTGCATATGGCTTTCGAGCCCGTAAAGTGGCGCTCCGGGTTGTACGGCGTCAGCAAGTTTGTGTGTTGCCGTTTTCATCGCCACGGCGGTCCAGGCTTTTTTCGGTGCCAGCTCACTGCTGACCAGCAGTGCATCGGGCATCCGCCAGGTAACACTTTCTGTCCCGTTGGCATCAACAATGCTGATGACTACGGGAATATGTAGTTCATCCGCGCGTATTGCCGCACTACGAATGAGCTGGTGAAGATCCTGAAAAGTGAGCGGCATCGTGCGTTCCTTCAATGCTGGAGTGTGATTGGCTTCGTGATAACGTTTTGTGATTTCCCGAATCATCAGGTTTTGATGAACAACGTTGTCTTCCACGCGGGCGAGGGCATACAAGCAATCGGAAAGTCGGTTGATATAGTGCAACAAAACATGGCGGACGGTGGCTTCCGTTGTCAGTTCAACCAGACGTCTTTCAGCCCGCCGGGCTACCGTGCGGGCGACATGCATACGGCTCGCGGCTTCACAACGACCAGGCAGTATGAAGCTGTGAACTGGAGGGACAGCGTTCATTGCGCTGTCGATCGCTTTTTCCAGCGCGGCAATTTCTTCTGTTCCGATGTAACGCTGCTGCGCTGACGGCTGTTCGCTTTCACTGGCGAGCTCGGCGCTAAACCAAAATATTTGTTGCTGAATAGCTTCCAGTAAGATGCGATGGCTTTCGATGGAGGTGGCGCAATAACACAGACTGAGTGTTGCGTTTAGCTCATCCAGCGTGCCATAGGCTTCGACACGTCGATGAGTTTTACTGACACGCTGTCCGGTAAATAGAGACGTACTTCCTGAATCACCTGTTCGGGTATAAATCGCCATCGTTAAAGTCCTTAGCGTGAAAGCGTATCGACAATGCCGACCACTGCCAGATCAATGGCTTCGTTGGGGCCGGAAAAAACATGTCTGGCGCTGGAGCCGCTGCTGAGGAGTACCAGTTCACCAACGCCTGCGCCGACTGAATCAACGGCAACTTCGTCGCCGGTTAACGGTGTAAGAGGCAATTCGCCGTCGGCACTGACCCGGCGAACCAACAGCAGTTTTTTCCCGATCAGAGAAGGTGATTTTTGCGTGGATACCACCGCGCCGGTGACTCGAGCCAGATGCATGGGTTACTCCTGCCTGATTAACTGAATGTTTCGGGTAATTGCCGCTTCACGCGCAAGTGCGGTCACACAACATTTCCGCTGTAGTACCAGTATCCCCGCGCATAACGGTGCTACGTCGGCATAACTTAAAAGTCGACCACGATGAAGGTGGATTGGTTGTCCTTGTTCGTCGCACCAGCTTAGCGGTAGACGGGCGAGAGTCTTCAATTCAATGGCGTTCAGTAAATGACGCTGCAACGATAATTGAAGGTGCATTCCCCATGCTAACGCCTCGTGAAGGTGGGTTACTGCTCCGCCTGACGTATCGTTCTCTGCAAGCTGTCGCAACAACGGCAGATCGACGTATCGAATTTGTAACGATGCATACTGATGAACTATCTTGTGAACGCTGGCTTCTCGCAGTTGCGAAACGGTCAGCGTGAGTGTTTTTTCCGCACGTTGTTTCAGGCGAAAAATCACTTCGTCAACAATGCGTTGCATCAGCACATGATTCATGGCATCGCCACCAGCATGGCAAAAACGTCAGGATTATCAGCGCCTGCAGCGTTGGCTTCGTCGGTATCAATATGCATTTCAAGACGCATATCCGGTGAGACGCGAACAGCCACGTTATCGAATATCAGTCGTCGCTCATCACCTTCAATGGCGACCGCCACTTTATCGCCATGCGTAACGCCATAAATCAGGGCATCAAGCGGAGACATATGGATATGCCGTTGCGCGACAATTACGCCAGAAGCGATTTCCAGTTCGGCAAACGGACTTATCAGCCGAATCCCCGGTGTGCCGCTGAGATCGCCTGACATGCGTAGCGGAGCGGTGATCCCCAACGTTCTGGCATCTGTCCGGGAAATTTCCACCTGGCTTGCGTTGCGTAGCGGTCCCAACAAGCGAACGTTGTGCAATTTGCCTTTTGGTCCCACCAGCGTAACAACTTGTTCAGCAGCGAATTGACCTGGTTGCAATAACGGTTTTTTCTCGCTGATCGGTTGTTCAGGAAAAAGGCGCACATAATCCGCAGTCGAAAGGTGAATATGACGACTGGAGACGCCCAGAGGGATAGGGCGCTCGCGCATCTCATCCAGAACCTGGCTCACTGTTTCTTGCAAGGTTTGTTTGTCCATTGTTACTCCTCTCGCTTATCGGAGTGGAGGCAAAGTGAACGTGGCTCACCTTTTTGCCGTTGACACGCCGGGTCAAGACACAAATTACAACTGATACTCTCCGGGGTGACTGTGGCTGCTGGTGTTTCGCTAGCTTCAACCCTTACATTCAATGCTTCTGTTGTGCGGGACAGTATTCCCTCTCCCGGACGGGCAATTGCTTTGTGCGCGACAAGGGCATTTCGCTGCCCGGCGAAGCTGGCACCCGTCTCGATCGCTGCATTAACCGAGGCGACGTCACCGGTGATTTTAATGAGCGTCCAGCCTGAGCCATTGGTCTTCTCAAGACCAACCAGCGTGATGGACGCGGCTTTTGCCATAACATCCGCGCAACTGATGGCGAGTGCCAGACCACTGACTTCAAGTAATCCCAGTGATTGCTTCACGCTGTGCTCCTTAGCGAATTGGGTTATGCAGATTTTGGTAAAATGGCCTCAACATCGCTGTGCGGCCGTGGGATGACATGGCAGGATTTCACTTCGCCAACGGCGCTTGCGGCGGCGCTCCCCGCGTCAACGGCGGCTTTTACTGCGCCAACATCGCCGCGCACCATCACTGTGATCAGACCTGAACCAATCTTTTCATAGCCGACCAGTTGTACGTTGGCGGATTTAACCATGGTGTCTGCGGCTTCAATCGCGCCGACTAACCCTTTTGTTTCAACCAGTCCCAGTGCGTTATTCATACGGTGTTTCTCCTGTGGATTATGAGTGGTATTCCTTGAAGGGAATCCCTTTGACCAGCCGGGCTGCGTTATTGCCGGTGCTGCGCCGGGCATAGTTATCTTGTTGATGCATCAGCGTAAACAGTGGCGCTGATGCCGGTAAGTTTTTGTAATGCACAATCAGTTTTTCCTGGTCACAGGCTATGCCAACCAACAGGGGAGACTGACGAGCAGCCTGCCAGGCGCTATCGATGATGTCACCTGATGGAATGTGTTGAATGCGAAAGGGAATACCTTCCTCTTCAATGCCAAGAAGAACCTCATTCCATTTATTGATACAGTCACCGATTTCAGTGACGACAATGGTTGGTGCTCGCTCTTTACTTTCCATGAACCGACGCCTTGTGCCAGGAGATGAGTAGCCCGGTAGCCACCGCATTGCGCGGGCCTTCTCTACCACGGATATTCCCGCGCCCTGCGACCAGTCGATAATGTGCCAACGCATCGGTGACTAACTGCGGGACTTCGAAATCCAGTGAAGAGCCGCCCACCAGAACGACGAACGGAATGTTGCGAATATTTCCACCAGGACTCACCTGACGTAGTGCGCGCAGGGCGTTCGTTACGAAGACCCGCTCTTTTGCACTGCGACGAATGGTTCGCACTTTTTCCAGCGTTATATCACCGGGAATGGGCACCAGTTCGTCGGGTTTCACCACACAAACGCGGGCAAATACCTGAGGGGATAGTGGGGTAGGGAAGAACTGAACGCTGCCGTCTTCATGGCGTAAGTGGAACAGGCTTTCTACTTTTGCCAGTGGGTGTTTTTTGATCTCTTCTGCCAGATAGCGATCATTTAAGCCCAGTTCTCTGGCAATAATCATCGTCACCATGTCGCCCGCTCCCGCAAGGTGAGTGGCAATCATTTCCCCTTTTTGATTGATGATGGAGGCATCGGTAGAACCTGCGCCTAAGTCCAGAATTGCCAGGGGACGTGTAGTTCCTGGGGTAGTTAACGCTCCCTGAATGGCTGCCTCTGCTTCTGCGCCTCCGACCTGAACATCAACATGCAGTTTTTGCTTAATTTCACTGGCGATCATCGCCATTTGCAGACGGTCGGATTTCACCATTGACGCTATACCAACAGCCTGTTCCAGTGAAAATTCGCCTGCCAGACCACCGGTAACGCTGACGGGAACTGAGGTATCTATCGCCAATAAATCCTGAATAAAAATTTCGTTGCTGGGTTTATTGGTCAGCTCCGCCATGGTCTGGCGAACATTTTCCAGCATCCCGCCGATGTTGGTGCCCGGTTCGCCCGTCACATTTTCCAGTTTTGGGCATTCACCGACTGCTTTCATTATTGCATCGGCACCAGCGGCAACATCAACCCGAGTTGTGCGCCCGGCAGAAAGAAACTCGATATTTCCGGCGGGTATCGAACGGGCTTTAACGTCACCAGAAGGCGTTTTCACGACCACAGCTGAACGGTTGCCGATTAGCGCCCGTGCGACAGGAACGATATTTTTAGTCTCTTCAGCATTGAGGGCGAAAACGGTGGCAATCCCATATGGGTTAGAAAGGGTTTCGATAACTTTCCCGGGAACAGCGACTTCAATAGCTGCTAACATGCCGAGCGGAATACGATCGATGTAGAGGACTTCATCAACAATGGGTAAAGGGATTTCCAGGCGATTACTGACCAGTACGCCATCGTCGCGTTGCAGAATGACGCCCGTTAGCTGATATCCGGCACGCACGGAGGCATTTATCATGGTTGCGATATCGGCAAAATCAAAAGCCGATGACACGACCAGAATGTACGGTGTGTCCGCCGGGCGTGTTAACAACTCTTGCGGAGTGATGGTGAGTCCTACACCCAGCCCCACTCCGCCTGGAGTTTTCGGGTTGTGACCGATCATGGTTGATTCAGTAATAATGGTTTCCGTAATGGTTTCCATCGCCACATCGCCAATAACCGGGGTTGCTTCGTTGATACGAATAAGCGAAATATCACTGACATTGATGCCGGCTTTTTTCGTTGCCTGCGCGAGCGCCTCCTGAATGCCATGTACGTTACGCAACGTACCTTTGATTCCGGTGGTTTCTGCCAGGGCGCTGCTCACGAACGACAATTCGCCAGACGTACTGAGCGTTGCCAGCGCAACCTCTGTGGATGAGTTGCCGATATCAATGCCTGCTATATATCGCATAGTTCGCCCTTAATCGTCGCCTTTCAGTTTTTTACGCTCGACATAGAGTTCCGCAGCTTCACGGACAAAAGCGGCACAAATTCTGGCCTGATAACAACGCTCAAGATCGTCGGCAATGGCAATGAGTTCTTGCTTAGTCGAACGATAAGGGCGTAACGCATTGTAGATTTCGAGGATGCGATCATCCGGCACTGAGGTAAGCTCAGCGGCGCGTTCAAAATTCATCGCCAGGCGATCGCGTCCAGCATCTCTGGCAATCGCGGCCTGAATGCGCAACGTTTCCGGGGTTATGCGCATGTCCTGGGCGGTGACTTTATCGCTGAGTACATTTTCCAGAGTGAAATCGTCGAGCGTTTTATTCGTCGCCGTTTTGACCCATTCTGGATGTTTATTTGCCAGCGGGTAATCACTCACTTTTGCGTTCAGTGTTGATGAGTGGGATGGCGCAGAGACAGGAGCTGTATCCTGGAGACTGTTCATTCGGTTCAACACGTCCCTGACCATCGACTCAATTGCATCGGTATTCATGAAGGTTTCCTTTGTTAAAACGTCACGCGCAGTTCTTGCGGTTTTTTGCCAGTGACCACGTACTTAGTCTCTTTGATATGTAAGATGGCGGACTTGGCCTGGTATTTCGGCCGCGCCATTTGATCGTTGAGGGTCGGAACAGGTTGTGGAGACTCGCGCTTCGCATAACGCGCGGCGTTTTTGCCAATCTGGCGATAAGTTTCCAGCGTCAGCAAAGGTGCTTGCGGGAAAAGTTCCAGGTTAGACAAAGGGGGAAGCCCCTGCTGGTGGATAACTGTGGTGCCTTTTGACTGAATACCAATAGCAATGCCGGAACCGCTGAGACGATCGCCTTCAACCGCCACGAAGGCAACATCAGACGATTTAAAGCAGCGAATCACACGGGCTTTAACACCTTCTTCTTCGATACCGGCAATCACTTCGCGCAATATGTTTTTATGCGGAATACCGATGATATTGACGGTTTGCGCCAGGCCAAACGCCGGGCCTACAGCGATAATAACTTCATCTTGCTGAGTGCCTTGTTGGGCTTCGCCAATTTCGGTCAGAACACTTTCGCTATCCGGTGCGGAAGAGACCGGTGCGCGAAATGAAACGGACTTATCGCTGGTTTGCATTTCTGCCAGCACGTCTTCGATTATCTGACGTAGTAATTTTTCGTTAATTTCCATTTCTCACCCTTAGTCAATATCGTTGGGATCAAGTGCACCGGGAATATTTTTGATCTCTTCCCAGCGTTCCCCTTGCAGGCGATAACCTGTAGCCGGTCCGGCGTAATCATTGACGTCATTGACCGCAGAGCGCACTTGTCCGTCATCGACGATAATGGCGGAGGTATGGAGATAGTCGCCGGTCAGTTTTGCTTTTTGCATGTTGAGCATGTCCTGGGCGACATCGGTAAAACCGGCTTGCGCCAGGGCTTTCACCACTTCCAGGCTGTTACGGTTTTTATTGATAATTTCCTGGGCGAACTTGATGTCTTCCACGATGTTGCGCTCTGGCATATCTTTCGAACCGTGGGCATAGGTTGCCGCTTCGACCTCTTCATCGGTGATAGGGGGTAATCCCATACCGGCAAAAACAGCCTGTAAAGCGCGTGCGGCTTTATTGCGGATAGCGATAACATCTTCTTCGCGCACTGGTCGCAGGCCACCATCAACCTTGAGGTCACGTTGAATGACGTTGTAATCATCGAAGTCTTCGGCATCTTCGTTTGAACCAGCAAACATGTTGTCGTAGTTCGGCACAGCGGAAAAACCGGAAGAGATAAAGTCGGTGCCTGGCAGAAACTGCATCAGAAAACGTGCGGTACGGCGCATATCTGAGTGGGTAAAGGTCTGGTCATTACTGGAGGCGCATTCCAGATCCAGTGATGAACAAATTAAGTTTTCCGCCAGCACTGCGCGGATGCCTGACGGCACTGCCGATGGAACGCCGATGCAGCTTACGGAACCGTTCTGTAGACCCTGAACACCTGCGGCTTTGGTGATGTAAATGCAACGAGCCTCAAGGTAAAGCATTGATTTACCTTCCGCATAGCCCATCTGCACTTCAGAGCCGGAGCCGGAAGTAAAGCGCATTTTTAAGCCGCGAGAAGCATAAGATGACGCGAGAAATCCTTTTGACCACGGTGTATCGTCGCCGTCGGTGAAAACAGGTTCCGTGCCGTAGACAGAAATCGTTTCGGCGTAGCAGGTATGGCCTAACATACCGAGTTTCAGTTCGGTGGCTTCCTCCAGTGAACACTGGGTCAACACGCCCGGGCGTCCTACCTGTGAACCGACCAGAAGAGCGATGGCATTGAACGGTGCATAGCGAGCAACGGCAACGGTGGTTTCCTGTTCGTCAAATCCGCGCCATGCGCCTTCAGCCGCGTCGGCAGCAATTTGTACCGGATTGTCTTTGATGTTGGTGACGTGAGCCTGTTGCGATGGTGTTCGACGAGCGCGCATTTTCTGCATCGCCATCATCATCTCTACCACGTTCATCTGTGAAACCACTTCGACGATTTTGGCGGGCGTCATCGCAGTGGTCAGGGGAACAATATCGCTACGTCTGACATTTGGATCGCACAACATATTGGCAAGTTTAACCGAATCCATTGCGATGACTTCTTCGGCGCGCGCGAGATTGATACCGTAGCGGGCGATAAAATGGTCGATCAGGTCAAACTGGCTGGCAGGTTTCCCATCCAGTTCGGTGACGACGCCGTTAACAATTTTGATTGACGGTTTAGGATCGTTCGGGCTTTCCATCGCAATGAAGCCTTCTTCAATCCACTCTTTAACGAAACCGTCCTGGTTGACCGGGCGTTTTGCCAGTGCTTCAAATCTTTTCGATCTCATGAATCTGCCTCAGGGAATTCAGATGTAGGAAGGGCGATCGTTTTTCGGTGTATCGCCGAGAGTCGAAAGTACGGTTTTACCGATTTCGCGTGCGGAGATGACCGCCTGACGGACTGCGCCGGAGTCTCCTGAGATAATCAGGATGACCTCATTGCTAAAGCTGGTGCCATGAGCCGGGGAGCTGTATGCCACGACATCCACATTGGCGGACTTCAGGGCGGTATCGGCCATCAGAACACCCACAGCGGCAGGAGCGCCGACAATAACGCCGCAAGCGCGACCCAGTGGTGCGCCAAACGCTTTTTCCAGTGCATAGCTGGCGCGGGCGGTATATTGCAGTTCCAGATGTCCGGCTTCGTTGGCATAGACATCACCAAAGGTTCTGTCGAGTTCTTTTAGAGCAACTTCAATACCGCGTTTCACGTCGGAAACATCGTTGCCACCTAAAAGGATTAACGAGCCGTGTCCGGCACCGCCTTTAGTATCGCGAGGAAGTTCAATGCTAATAACTTCGGTGTTGGTGGCTTTTACGGCTTCATCAGCGGCCATAATGTGTGGCCCTGCACCAATACGTGCCCCCAGAATGCCAATGGAGCGATAGCGTTTTTCAAGTTTCATCGCGTCCAATAGGGCGCTATCAACGTTTGCAATGACCAGACCTACAGTGTCGCCAATAGCGGTGCCAACAAATTCCGTTAACGTGCAGCTTTTTTCTGCCATAGCCGTCTCTCGTGTTTGATGATTGGTTTCCGGGAGAACCTCATGCTTCGGTGTCGCTACGCGTGCGATGACCTGCGCCATGATCTGTTCGACCAGTTCACTGCTGCTCATGGGTTAATTCCCTTTGGTAAGATTTTTTCGACATCGGTATGTGGGCGGGGGATAACGTGTACGGCTTTCACTTCGCCGACATTACGCGCAGCGACGGCACCTGCATCTGTTGCCGCTTTAACCGCCCCGACATCACCACGAACGATGACGGTCACCAGCCCGGAACCAATTTTTTCGTAGCCGACCAGCAATACATTTGCCGACTTCACCATGGCGTCTGCGGCCTCTATGGCGGCAGTTAATCCTTTGGTTTCTACCATTCCTAACGCTTCTTGTTGCATAAAGACCTCGCCTGGATTTTTTGACGATATGACTATAAAAAAAAGCGAGGAAAAAGAATGGCTGACTTAATCGCTAATGAGAAAAATTAATAGAGGGCAAATATTATAAAATTGCTTTCAGAGATTATATGTTATTCATTTATTGGTTGTTTTTGACGTGGTTTAATGTGAATTAATTGCATTGGGGACGGTGTTTTAATTTGAAATAATACTTCGTCGAGTTTGGTTTTCTGAAATTAACTGTGATATTTGTTTAAATTTTATTATGCAGGTATGGCAATTTTTTATTGTATCAGATTGGCGATATATATAACGCCAATAGTGATGATTGCTGTAGTGAATGCTATAGCAATGACAATAATTTGCTATAGCAACACTATTTTTCCACGAATCTGACATGCATGTTGGCAATATTTTTTCCCGCGCAATTTTTATAGTTGCGTTCGATATACACAACAATCAGCGCATTGTTGGCTGATAAAGAAAAAACTCTGTGAAAAAGGTGTCAGTATGAATGATTCACTCAAGGCGCAATGCGTTGCCGAGTTTTTGGGCACCGGACTGTTCCTCTTTTTTGGCATTGGTTGTTTGTGTGCCCTAAAACTTGCCGGTGCAAGCCTGGGACTGTGGGAAATTTGTATTATTTGGGGGTTAGGTATTTCACTTGCTGTTTACCTTACGGCAGGCATTTCCGGTGCTCATCTTAACCCGGCGGTTACTATTGCTCTGTGGTTGTTTGCCACTTTTCCTGGTCGTAAAGTACTGCCATTTTGTGTGGCGCAATTAGCGGGAGCCTTTGGTGGCGCAGTTCTGGCATATTTTTTATACAGCAATTTGTTTGTCGATTTTGAATCTGCTCACAATATGGTTCGTGGTAGTGCAGAAAGTTTACAACTCGCCAGTATCTTCAGTACTTACCCGGCAGCAGCGATAAATGTATGGCAGGCTGCCTTGGTTGAAGTGGTCATAACGTCCATGTTAATGGGGGTGATTATGGCGTTGACCGATGACGGCAATGGCGTACCCAAAGGGCCGCTTGCGCCTTTACTTATTGGTATTCTGGTTGCTGTTATTGGTGCTTCTACCGGACCATTAACCGGTTTTGCCATGAATCCAGCGCGTGATTTTGGACCAAAAATTTTCACCTGGCTTGCTGGTTGGGGAGAAATTGCGATGACTGGCGGACGTAATATTCCTTATTTCATTGTACCCATTATTGCTCCGGTCATTGGAGCCTGTGCTGGCGCGGCGATTTATCGCTTTCTTATTGCACAAAATTTACCTGTCAATAGTGTTACGCCTAAAGAGAACAGCGAATAGTGAAATAGCCTGGCAGTTATAAACGTTTATTTTTTTAGTGTTTGTGATCTGCTTTCCGAACTTATTAAAAAGTCTCCCGCTTCATGGAGGCTTTTGTTATTGTCCGTTTTGCTTCTCGTCAGTAAATCATTAAGGATGATGTGAAGATTAAATGTAAAACAATTGTTTTGCCATAACAATAAATTAACTGGGAGGTTTTATCATGATTTCTGCGGCGACACTTAATTCAGAACTCATTAATAAAATCGCACAGGATTTTGCGCAGGCGACTAGTCTTGCGGTTGTCGTGGTCAATATCCACGGTGATGAAATCTCCGAGCTGTTTAACTTCACTCCATTTTGTCAGATGATGCGCCAACACCCTCAGCTTAGCACTCGCTGTCGCATGAGCGATCGTTGTGGTGGTCTGGAAGCCTCTAAATCAGATCAGCCTTGTATTTACCGCTGTCATGCAGGGTTAACTGATTTCTCTATTCCTCTGGTGATTGCCGGGCATTTAGTCGGCTTTGTGTTGTGTGGACAAGTTCGCCTGCGTAATGATGATGTTGATTTGATCAATATTCTGAATGTCGATGATTGTTGGCAAGCCGACCCAGAACTACTTAATGAATTTCGCAAAGTTCCTGAGATGGATTACTCGAGAGTTATGGCCTCTGCTGATTTATTGAAGTTGATTGTGGAAAATTGCCTCAAAAAGCAACTCAATTTTGTCGTTATTAAAGAGAATAAACCTCATTCGGGTTCAGTTCGTCAGACCCGTGCGCCTAATCCCCATGATAATAAAATGAAAAAAGCATTGCGCTATATCGATGCACATTTGTCAGACGATTTGCGTCTGGAAGATGTTGCCTCGCATGTTTATCTAAGCCCTTATTATTTCAGTAAGTTGTTTAAGAAATATCATGGGATTGGTTTTAATGCGTGGGTAAACCAACAACGAATGGCCAGCGCGCGTGAGCTGCTGTGCCATAGTGACTGGAGTATCGCCAGTATCGCGCGTAATTTAGGCTTCTCACAAACCAGTTATTTCTGCAAAGTTTTTCGCCAGACGTATCAGGTGACTCCGCAGGTATATCGTCAGCAAATTAGTGAAAATGTAGCAGCGGAAACAGCATAAAGTTAATGTGGAAAATGAGGGATGATTAAATAGACGCTGGCAATATTAATTAACGTTATTTACGTGTTATGGGATAAGTGAGATCAGCTCATAACATACGCTGACAGGTTCGGCACATTTGTGCCTGGGAAGAGGGTGAAAATCCCTCGCAGCCCCCGCTGCTGTAATGCTGACAACCCCGAAAATACCACTGATCGCGAGATTGGGAAGGCCGGGGAAGGATGATGCGAAGCCAGAAGACCAGCCTGTCAGTCAATACCAACAACTTCGGTGGGAAGTGGGTTGTCCGGAAGCGCCCGGTTGAGTATTGGCGCGTCTTTATACCCCTACCACCCTGAGAGGATCAGGGTATGGCGGCATCATTTAGTTCCTTCATTGTAGTGCCGACAGGCACCTGGGCTGCTCTCAATGCGCGGCAATCGTTTTTCATGGTATATCAGCCTGACCGTCATTACAGGAAACGAAGCGGAGGACGGGGGATATGAAAACGATAAAACCCGAATCGATAGCCCTTTTTTGCCTCTCCTCTGGCGATATTAATCTGGCGAAATATCTGGCTGAAATGTTGCCAATGACCTGTTTTGTTGGTGAGGACTGGCAGCAAGGTTTCTTGCCTTTTAAAGGTGGGGCTGTTCAATCGTTATCAGACGCGTATACCGATTATTCAGTGCTGTTATTGATTGCTGAAAACAGGGTCTCCATACCAGAGAATTTCTCTCATCCTGATGGCGCGACGGTAATCGTAATCACACGGCATAATGCCCGTTTGCTGGCTGGTTCGGCTGGTGGTGCAGTAGCATTAATCCATTATCTGAATGAAATATGTCAACGCAGTGAAAATATTGCCAATGACGCATTCTGCCAGACGTTTACACAGGGAAATCGGACTATTTCACAACACCGCCTTCGTTCGTAATGGATTGAGAACGCTGGATTTTTATTTTCATTACGCGCAGTATTAATTGCGGAAATGTTATTACGATCAGCAACGATGGTTCTGGTCAATGAATACCATCATACAATTGAACCAGGAGTCCGTATGATGATTTTGGTGACAGGTGGTGCACGGAGCGGGAAGAGTCGGCACGCCGAGGCGCTTATTGGGGATACTCCACAGGTTCTGTATATCGCCACTTCGCAAATCCTTGATGATGAGATGGCGGCACGGATTGAGCATCATCGGCAGGGGCGTCCGGCGCATTGGCACACGGTGGAACGCTGGCAGCAGCTTGATGAGTTAATTAATGCAGACATTAATCCGCAGAACGCTGTGTTGCTGGAATGCATTACGACAATGGTGACTAATCTGTTGTTTGATTATGGCGGCGATAAAGATCCTGAAGGATGGGATTATGTGGCGATGGAGCAAGCGATAAATGGCGAGATTCAGTTGTTGATTGCTGCCTGTCAACGTTGCCCTGCAAAGGTCGTATTAGTGACCAATGAAGTGGGTATGGGTATTGTGCCGGAGAATCGTCTGGCGCGACATTTTCGTGATATTGCCGGGCGAGTGAATCAGCAACTGGCCGCTGCGGCAGATGAAGTATGGCTGGTGGTTTCGGGTATTGGAGTAAAAATCAAATGAGTAAATTATTTTGGGCGATGCTCTCTTTCATTACGCGTCTGCCTGTACCGCGTCGTTGGTCCCAGGGGCTGGATTTCGAACATTATTCTCGCGGTATCATTACTTTTCCCTTAATTGGGTTATTGCTTGGTGCGATTAGTGGGCTGGTCTTCATGGTGTTGCAGGTATGGTGTGGTGTACCACTGGCGGCACTATTTAGCGTGCTGGTTCTGGCGCTGATGACAGGGGGATTCCACCTGGACGGTCTGGCAGATACCTGTGATGGTGTATTTTCTGCACGTAGCCGAGATCGTATGTTGGAAATCATGCGTGATAGCCGTTTAGGCACCCACGGCGGTCTGGCATTGATTTTTGTTGTGCTGGGAAAGATTTTGATTTTGAGCGAACTGGCTCTGCGTGGTGAGCCTATCCTGGCATCGCTGGCTGCAGCATGTGCTGTCAGCCGTGGTACTGCCGCATTATTGATGTATCGTCATCGTTATGCCCGGGAAGAAGGGCTTGGCAATGTGTTCATTGGCAAAATTGATGGGCGACAAACCTGCGTCACCCTAGGCTTAGCCGTAATTTTTGCTGCTGTATTGCTGCCTGGTATGCATGGTGTGGCTGCTATGGTGGTGACGATGGTGGCAATTTTCATCCTCGGTCAGCTTTTCAAACGTACTCTGGGCGGGCAAACCGGCGATACGCTGGGAGCTGCCATAGAGCTTGGTGAGCTGGTCTTTCTGCTGGCGCTGCTATAAAGAGACGCAACATGCAAACACTTGCCGATTTACTGAATACGATCCCGGCCATCGATCATGCTGCTATGTCGCGCGCACAACGGCATATTGACGGGTTACTCAAACCCGTCGGTAGTCTGGGAAGGCTGGAGGCGCTTGCCGTACAACTGGCAGGAATGCCGGGGCTGAATGGTGTTCCTCATGTGGGTAAAAAAGCGGTAGTGGTTATGTGTGCCGATCACGGCGTCTGGGATGAAGGTGTCGCTATTTCCCCGAAAGCGGTGACAGCCATTCAGGCTGAAAATATGACACGCGGAACAACCGGCGTGTGTGTTCTGGCAGCACAGGCGGGGGCTAAAGTTCATGTAATTGATGTAGGGATAGATACTGCGGAGCCAATACCCGGACTTATCAACATGCGTGTCGCTCGAGGTAGTGGCAATATAGCTTCAGGTCCTGCAATGAGCCGCTGTCAGGTTGAAGAGTTGCTTCTGGAAGTCATTCGTTATACGCGTGAACTGGCGAAAAATGGCGTCACGTTGTTTGGCGTGGGTGAGCTGGGAATGGCAAACACGACGCCGGCTGCGGCGATAGTCAGCACAATTACTGGACGCGATCCCGAAGAAGTGGTTGGTATTGGCGCAAATCTGCCGACAGATAAACTGGCAAACAAAGTTGATGTTGTTCGTCGGGCAATTACGTTGAATCAACCGAATCCGCTGGATGGTGTTGATGTACTGGCAAAAGTTGGTGGATTTGATTTGGTCGGAATGGCTGGCGTGATCTCAGGAGCCGCTTCCTGTGGTTTACCCGTGTTGTTGGATGGCTTTCTTTCTTATGCCGCCGCGCTTGCTGCGTGCCAGATGTCACCTGCAATCAAACCGTATCTTATTCCTTCCCATTTGTCGGCAGAAAAAGGGGCGCGTATTGCATTGGCACATTTGGAGCTGGAGCCGTATATCAATATGGAAATGCGTTTAGGTGAGGGGAGTGGTGCGGCGCTGGCGATACCCATCATCGAAGCTGCTTGCGCGATATACAACAACATGGGCGAACTTGCTGCCAGCAACATTATTCTACCGGGGAATACAACTTCTGAATTGAACAGCTAAAAACGAAAAGTCTGATAAAAGCTATACTTATCGGATGGCTTTCGCGACTTAGGAAAGGGATATGATGCGTCGTGTAAATATTCTTTGTTCATTTGCTCTGCTTTTTGCCAGTCATAATAGCCTGGCGGTAACTTATCCATTACCCTCTGAGGGGAGTCGTTTAGTGGGGCAGCAACTTACAGTAACGGTTCCCGATCACAATACCCAGCCGCTGGAAACTTTTGCCGCGCAGTACGGACAAGGGCTGAGTAATATGCTGGAAGCGAATCCGGGGGCTGATGTTTTCTTGCCGAAGTCTGGTTCGCAGCTCACCATTCCGCAGCAACTGATTCTGCCCGCCACTGTGCGAAAAGGAATTGTGGTTAACGTCGCCGAGATGCGTCTGTATTACTACCCACCAGACAGTAATACTGTGGAAGTGTTTCCTATTGGTATTGGTCAGGCTGGACGAGAAACCCCGCGTAATTGGGTGACAGCCGTTGAGCGTAAACAAGAAGCACCAACCTGGACGCCAACCCCTAACACTCGTCGTGAATATGCAAAGCGTGGGGAGAGTCTGCCTGCATTTGTCCCAGCCGGACCCGATAATCCTATGGGGTTGTACGCTATTTATATCGGCAGGTTATATGCCATTCACGGTACTAATGCCAATTTTGGGATTGGCCTACGGGTAAGTCAGGGTTGTATTCGTCTGCGCAATGACGATATCAAATATCTGTTTGATAATGTCCCGGTAGGGACGCGCGTGCAACTTATTGATCAGCCAGTGAAATACACAACGGAGCCGGATGGTTCAAAGTGGCTGGAAGTTCATGAGCCGCTGTCGCGCAATCGTGCAGAATATGAGTCCGACCGAAAAGTGCCATTGCCGGTAACCCCATCTTTGCGGGCGTTTATCAACGGGCAAGAAGTTGATGTGAATCGCGCGAATGCTGCGTTGCAACGTCGATCGGGAATGCCAGTACAAATTAACTCTGGCTCAAAGCAGATGTTTTAAAATAGCTGTTGTATAAAAAGCAAAAAGCCTGCTTTAAAGCAGGCTTTTTTGAATTTGGCTCCTCTGACTGGACTCGAACCA
>NZ_AEJZ01000042.1:0-925 GCF_000208525.1 Escherichia sp. TW14182 | reverse complement strand
GGCCATGACCTGGCAAAATGGGTGTACCAGGAAGAACCTGCAGATGCCCAGAGCAATGCAATAACTCAATGAAATATAATGAATATCCATGCGTGATGTCGTATAATCCACCGCATGGATATCTCGCTTCTCAGTACCACCCGTGACCCTGAACAGCTTCGCGCTCTGGCAATTGCCATGGTGCAAAAAGTCATGGCTGAGAATGCAGAACTTCAGAACCGTATCCGCATACTGGAAGAGCAGATGAAGCTCGCACGCCAGCAGCGTTTTGGTAAAAAATGCGAATCACTGGCCGGGATGCAGCGTTCCCTGTTCGAAGAGGATGTTGACGCGGATATCGCAGAAATCTCGGCGTATCTGGACAGACTGCTTCCTCAGACCGGGGACGAAGAAAAAACAACAACACGTCCTGTTCGTAAAGCTTTACCCTCACATCTTCCCCGGGTTGAAAAGGTTATCCCGGCAGCAGAAGAACGTTGCCCGGAATGTAATGAATCCCTGCACTTCATTCGCAATGAAGTCAGCGAGAAAATGGAATATATCCCCGCACAGGTTGTGGTCAATCGCTATATCCGTCCGCAGTACAGCTGTCCCTGCTGTGAGAAAGTGTTCAGCGGAAAAATGCCGGCACATATCCTTCCGAAAAGTGCTGTTGAGCCATCGGTCGTCGCACAGGTTGTCATCAGCAAATATACCGACCATCTTCCCCTGTATCGCCAGCAGCATATCTTCTCCCGAATGGGGGTGGAGGTTCCCGTCAGTACAATGGCGGATATGGTTGGTGTCGCCGGAGCTGCACTGGCACCGCTGGCAAAATTGTTACGCCATGAGCTTCTGACACGGGATGTTATTCATGCTGATGAAACGTCCCTGAGGCTCCTTGATACCCGGAAAGGCGGTAAGTCCTGCTCCGGCTGGCTGTGGG
>NZ_AEJZ01000043.1:0-4144 GCF_000208525.1 Escherichia sp. TW14182 | reverse complement strand
ACCCGCCGCGCTGGCTGGCGGTATTTTTAACGCAGCTTGTATGACATGGTAATGGACGATCATGGCCAGAAAACGCAAATCAAGAAATAACAGTAAAATTGGTCACGGAGCGATCAGTCGCATTGGTAGACCGAATAATCCTTTTGAACCGCGTCGCAATCGCTACGCACAAAAATACTTAACGTTGGCGCTAATGGGCGGTGCCGCTTTTTTCGTATTGAAAGGTTGTGCCGATAGCGGCGATGTCGATAACGACGGCGACGGAACGTTTTACTCGACTGTGCAGGATTGTATTGATGACGGTAATAATTCAGATATCTGTGCGCATGGCTGGAACAACGCCAAAGCGGCGTTTTATGCCGATGTTCCGAAGAATATGACTCAGCAGAATTGTCAGTCTAAGTATGAAAATTGTTACTACGACAACGTTGAACAGAGTTGGATCCCGGTAATATCTGGATTTTTATTAAGCCGGGTTATTCGTAAAGATCGCGATGAGCAGTTTGTTTATAACAGCGGCGGTTCCTCTTTTGCTTCGCGCCCCGTCTGGCGCAACACTTCCGGTGATTACTCCTGGCGCTCCGGTTCTGGCAAAAAAGAGTCTTACTCCTCGGGCAGCTTTACCACCAGAAAAGCCTCAACGGTTTCGCGCGGCGGCTATGGTCGCTCCTCCAGCGCCCGTGGGCATTGGGGAGGCTAATCATGCTGAGACATAACGTCCCTGTGCGGCAGGATCTTGACCAGATCGCCGCCGACAACGGTTTCGACTTTCATATCATCGATAATGAGATCTATTGGGATGAGAGTCGAGCCTATCGCTTTACTCTGCGCCAGATTGAAGAGCAGATCGAAAAACCAACCGCAGAGTTACATCAGATGTGCCTTGAGGTGGTGGATCGTGCGGTTAAAGATGAACAGATCCTGACGCAACTGGCGATCCCGCCGTTGTACTGGGATGTGATTGCTGAAAGCTGGCGGGCGCGCGATCCTTCGCTGTATGGTCGGATGGATTTTGCCTGGTGTGGTAATGCGCCGGTGAAGCTGCTTGAGTACAACGCCGATACGCCGACTTCGTTGTATGAGTCGGCATATTTCCAGTGGCTATGGCTGGAGGATGCGCGGCGCAGCGGCGTTATTCCACGTGACGCCGATCAGTACAATGCCATTCAGGAACGCCTCATCTCGCGCTTTAGTGAACTTTACAGTCGGGAGCCGTTTTATTTTTGCTGCTGTCAGGACACCGATGAAGACAGGAGTACCGTGCTGTACTTGCAGGACTGCGCCCAGCAGGCAGGGCAGGAGTCGCGGTTTATCTACATTGAAGATCTTGGCCTGGGCGTCGGCGGCGTGCTGACCGATCTTGATGATAACGTCATCCAGCGTGCATTTAAGCTGTATCCGCTGGAGTGGATGATGCGTGACGATAACGGTCCTCTGCTGCGCAAGCGCCGTGAGCAATGGGTGGAGCCGCTATGGAAAAGCATATTGAGCAATAAAGGGTTAATGCCGTTGCTTTGGCGCTTCTTCCCTGGTCATCCTAACCTTCTTGCATCCTGGTTTGAGGGCGAAAAACCGCAGATTGCCGCTGGCGAAAGCTATGTGCGTAAACCGATCTACTCGCGCGAAGGCGGCAACGTCACCATTTTCAACGGTCAGAATGATGTCGTTGACCATGCTGATGGTGATTACGCCGATGAACCGATGATCTACCAGGCATTTCAACCGCTGCCGCGTTTTGGCGATAGCTACACGCTGATTGGTAGCTGGATTGTCGATGATGAAGCGTGCGGAATGGGTATTCGCGAAGATAACACGCTGATCACTAAAGACACTTCGCGTTTTGTTCCGCATTACATTGCGGGTTAAGAATGTTTTAGCAATCTCTTTCTGTCAGGAATCCGTGGCAGTGACCATACTAATGGTGACTGCCATTGATGGAGGGAGACACAGTGCACTGGCAAACTCACACCGTTTTCAATCAACCTATACCATTAAATAACAGCAACTTATACCTGTCTGATGGCGCGCTCTGTGAAGCGGTAACGCGTGAAGGTGCTGGCTGGGATAGCGATTTTCTTGCCAGTATTGGTCAGCAGTTAGGAACGGCTGAATCCCTTGAACTGGGGCGGCTGGCAAATGTGAATCCGCCTGAATTGTTGCGCTATGACGCGCAGGGGCGCCGTCTGGACGATGTGCGTTTTCATCCTGCATGGCACCTGCTGATGCAGGCGCTATGTACTAATCGGGTACACAATCTGGCCTGGGAAGAAGACGCTCGCTCCGGCGCATTTGTGGCGCGGGCGGCGCGTTTCATGTTACATGCGCAGGTTGAGGCTGGGTCGTTATGCCCGATAACGATGACCTTTGCCGCCACGCCATTGTTGTTACAGATGCTACCCGCGCCGTTTCAGGACTGGACCACGCCACTGTTGAGCGATCGCTACGATTCCCACTTATTGCCAGGCGGGCAAAAACGCGGTTTGTTGATTGGCATGGGCATGACGGAAAAGCAGGGCGGCTCTGATGTTATGAGCAATACCACACGGGCAGAGCGTCTGGAAGATGGCTCTTATCGGCTGGTGGGGCATAAATGGTTTTTCTCGGTGCCGCAAAGCGATGCGCATCTGGTGCTGGCGCAGACCACGGGCGGTCTGTCCTGCTTTTTTGTGCCGCGATTTTTGCCTGACGGGCAACGCAATGCGATTCGCCTCGAGCGGCTGAAAGATAAGCTGGGTAATCGCTCTAACGCCAGTTGCGAAGTGGAGTTTCAGGACGCCATTGGCTGGTTGTTGGGGCAGGAAGGAGAAGGTATTCGCCTGATCCTGAAAATGGGCGGGATGACGCGTTTTGATTGCGCCCTGGGTAGCCATGCCATGATGCGCCGTGCATTCTCGCTGGCGATTTATCATGCACATCAACGCCATGTTTTTGGTAATCCATTGATCCAACAGCCTCTGATGCGTCATGTCTTAAGTCGTATGGCGCTTCAGCTTGAAGGGCAAACGGCATTGCTGTTTCGTCTGGCGCGGGCGTGGGATCGACGCGCCGATGCCAAAGAAGCCCTGTGGGCGCGCTTATTCACCCCAACGGCGAAGTTTGTGATTTGCAAAAGTGGTATTCCGTTTGTGGCTGAAGCGATGGAAGTGCTGGGCGGAATTGGCTATTGCGAGGAGAGCGAGCTGCCGCGTCTTTATCGGGAGATGCCGGTAAACAGTATTTGGGAAGGTTCTGGCAACATCATGTGTCTGGATGTGCTGCGCGTTCTCAATAAGCAGGCGGGCGTATACGACTTACTGTCGGAAGCGTTTATGGAAGTGAAAGGGCAAGATCGTTATTTTGATCGTGCGGTTCGTCGATTACAGCAGCAACTGCGCAAACCTACTGAAGAGCTTGGGCGAGAGATCACTCATCAGCTATTCCTGCTGGGTTGCGGCGCACAAATGTTGAAATATGCTTCACCGCCAATGGCACAGGCGTGGTGTCAGATAATGTTAGATACGCGCGGTGGCGTGCGGGTGTCAGAGCAGATCCAGAATGATTTATTACTGCGGGCGACGGGAGGCGTGTTTTTGTAAGCGAGTACGCCTGATACGACGCTGGCGCGTCTTATCTTAGGATCTGTAGGCCGGATAAGGCGCAGGCGCCGCATCCGGCATTGTTTATTCGATGTTGATGACATTCATGCATACAGTATCGCCTGTACGCGCCAGTTATCGGGCTGCTGGTCTTCGTACATGGTAATAATGCGATACCATGATGCCCCCTGTTCATCGGCCTTTAACGCCACGATACGTTCCACGTCCTGCGGATCCCCTGAAATATTGTTAACCGAGATCTGACCTATTTCATTCAGGCCCGTCACGCAGTCAGCACTGGCGAATTCTGCAGACTGTGCCGTGGCGCTCGCAGGATAAGTCACTAATTGTAGCGAGGGTGAGGCAAGTAATTGTTTCATCGTCAGCTCCATTTTTCGTTTCCCCACATGATGCAGGGCATTCCATCGCGGTAATAAACGCCCGAGCTTCCAGCCGGTAATTTATTGTGCACAGGTAAACGCATAGGGACGCAAAGCAATGTAAAGCTGGCTATGTAAGTTGTCTGATTTATTTACGGTATATACTCGTCATACTTCAAGTTGCATGTG
>NZ_AEJZ01000044.1:0-29584 GCF_000208525.1 Escherichia sp. TW14182 | reverse complement strand
TATATTTATTACTAATTCAGGACGCAAATAACCATAAATTTCACAGGGGTTAGCTAATGGATTTAGAAATTAAGTTTTCATATCATTTTTCTGATGGAATAATACTTACAGAAGATGGTATTCTTACAAAAGGGAATGAGCAGTCTTACATACCTCCGAAAGAGCTTGGCGTATTATTTGTATTGCTTGAATCATCTGGCAACGTTGTATCAAAAGATATGATCATCGAGTCCGTGTGGAAAAATGTAATTGTAAGTGACGAATCCCTTACACGGTGTATATATTCATTAAGATGTATTTTTGAACGCATCGGCTATACTCGCTGTATAGAAACCATATACAGAAAAGGGTATCGATTCAGTGGGCAAGTTTTCAAGATAAAAGGGAACCAAAATAATAAAGCAGGTAGTGCTGTTGCTTTATTTCCATTTATAACATCCCACAGTCATCATGATCCATTAAAACTAAATCAGGATCTTGTACAACTTATTTCAAACCAAAAAGATGATGACCTTTACATATACCCACTGGCGGCAACCCAGTATTGTATAGATAATAAATCTCAAACAGCTTTTCTGGCCAGATTCAAACCAGATTATTTTATAACTGGAAGAATTAGCCAACATGGAGCATCAAACAGCTTATATGTAGAGGTGATCGATGCAAAAAGCTTTTATCTTGTTGCCAGCACACATCTGCAAGCGGATGATATACAAAAAGTATCACAATTTATAATCAGTAACTTGAATCTGGCTATGAAGAAACCTAAAGCCGCGCAGGAAATGATCAGTCAACGCGATTCTTTTAATGACAATATTTTATCAAAAGAAATGTCTAACGGAAAAAACGCACTGAATGAGTTCACACCTGAAAGTATTGTCAAAGCAATAACAATATTTGAACACCTGAAAAAAAAATACAATATTCCGTCTCTAATAAATGAGTGTCATTGCCTGTTGGCTGAATGCTATATATCCCTGGCTCTTCATGGTATGAACGAGCATAAAGATGCAACTCAAAAAGCATTAGCATTTATAGATAAGGTGTCAGATAAAACTATTTGTGATGGAAAGATTTTAGGGATCATGGGATTGATAACCGGCCTTTCCGGACAAGCAACGACATCACGTATTTTTTTTGAACATGCGCAGACACAAATATTAGATATCGCCGCCTTATACTATTATCGATCACTGGTAAATATATATAACGATAGAATTGATGATGCAATTGCTTGTATAGACCAAGCACTGTTACTTGAGCCTAATATACATAAAGCTGTAGTAATAAAAAAATGCATTAATGCATATATTTCTGCAACGCAGAATAAAAAATGTACACACGTTTATCAAGGAACAGAGAACGAATGTCATTTGGTTATTATTAATAACATCCAAAAGTTAAAGCAATTGACAAAAACTAACAATAGTATCGATTTTAACAGTCAATATGCAGTAGCTTGAGTCGTGATAATCCTCGACTGGTATAACGAATGCAAACTCGTTTATGACTGCCGATGTCGAGGAGCACTCAAGTTCTACTTATTTTTGATTATTGTTATTTGATTCAGCCATACCTGATGTGAGTACATTAAAAGAATGGAACGTTTCGATAAAAAAGAAAAATAAATGAGGATATAAAAACTGGAGCGGGCGAAGGGAATCGAACCCTCGTATAGAGCTTGGGAAGCTCTCGTTCTACCATTGAACTACGCCCGCTTTGAGATGCGTAAGGCATTATAAACCTTACGCTCTTCTTAGCAAGTGCCTTGCTACTGACTGCTGATTAATTCACCATCAGCACTTTGGTTTGCTGCCCTGTGGCGGCAAGTAGCGCAAAGGATCAATCGCCGTAGCACGGTAACGAATCTGGAAATGTAACCGCACGGATTCAGCATCCGTACTGCCCATCGTCGCTATCTTTTGCCCAGCCTTAACATTTTGCCCATTGTTTACCAGCATCGTGTCGTTATGAGCGTAGGCAGTGATGTAATCTTCACTGTGTTTAATCATGATGAGATTACCGTAGCCACGTAATTGGTTACCGACATACACAACCTTGCCGGCGCCAGCTGCATATATTGGTGTCCCGCGCGCTGCAGCAATATCAATCCCTTTATTGCCGCCATCCGCCATTGAGTAAGGCATGATAACTTTTCCACTCGCTGGCCATATCCAGCAGCGTTGTCCGACGGGTGGCCATGAAGATTTCGGAACCACTGGCGGTGGAGTGACTGACGCTGTTTTCGTCGTTGATTTGGCTGTATTTTTTCTCGAGCTGCGGTTACTTTTTGCCCCACCAAGCTTCAACTTTTGACCAACTTCGATGGTATAGGGTGGAGAAATGCCGTTGAGTCGGGCAAGTTCTTTTACGCTTGTTCCCGTGGTGCGTGAAATACGATAAAGCGTATCCCCCCGTTTCACGGTGTAAACGGAGCCGGAATACGTTCCTGTGTCTGATGATTTGCTACCAGAACAGCCCGCCAGAAGCAGCCCTGCCGATAACAGCATCACGATACCCAGCGTTTTTTTATTCGGGCGTCCTGCGCTCAAAATCTTTCCTCGCTCAAAAAACAAGACGCTATATCATAGCAGCCACCTGTCAGATACCCAATCCATTGCTCGGAAAATGGATGTACAAATCAAGAATTGTGAATGAATCCATTAGGATAGCGATCCCCCATTTACACATCGTCATAACGAAAAAGAGAGCCCCCTGAGTGTCGCCTAATATTCATTTATCACAATGATTTTTATCACACTCATATTGATACACTGCCCTCTCTTGCTTTGCTGATAAAAACGCATCATCCCTGGCGTTTTATTAACAACATCACACTTCCCTCCTCCCACCATGTTTATAGTCGTTTCTGGCGTAATTCTTGCCTGCAAAGACTAAATCATTGCCATAAGAACCAAATGTTCAAATCAAGGGGATTTCTATGGAAGCGCGGGAAGCAACCGCTACAGGTGAATCATGTATGCGCGTAGATGCCATTGCTAAGGTTACCGGGCGGGCACGATATACAGATGATTATGTTATGGCAGGCATGTGTTACGCAAAATATGTACGTAGCCCTATCGCACATGGTTATGCCGTAAATATTAACGATGAAAAAGCCAGAAGCCTGCCGGGCGTACTGGCGATTTTTACCTGGGAAGATGTACCGGATATCCCATTCGCGACGGCAGGACATGCATGGACTCTTGACGAAAATAAACGCGATACCGCCGATCGCGCACTGTTAACCCGCCATGTTCGTCATCATGGTGATGCTGTTGCCATCGTCGTAGCCCGCGATGAGCTCACGGCAGAAAAAGCGGCGCAACTAGTCAGCATCGAGTGGCAAGAATTACCCGTTATCACCACGCCAGAAGCGGCACTGGCAGAAGACGCAGCACCAATCCATAACGGCGGCAATTTACTTAAACAAAGCATGATGTCGACAGGCAATGTCCAGCAAACAATCGATGCGGCAGATTACCAGATCGAGGGGCATTATCAGACACCGGTCATTCAGCATTGCCATATGGAAAGTGTGACCTCTCTGGCATGGATGGAGGATGACTCGCGAATTACCATCGTCTCCAGTACGCAGATCCCGCACATTGTTCGCCGCGTTGTCGGTCAGGCGCTGGATATTCCCTGGTCATGTGTGCGAGTCATCAAACCGTTTGTCGGTGGCGGTTTTGGTAATAAACAGGATGTGCTGGAAGAGCCAATGGCGGCATTCCTGACCAGCAAGCTCGGTGGTATTCCGGTGAAAGTTTCCCTTAGCCGTGAAGAGTGTTTTCTCGCAACCCGAACCCGCCACGCCTTTACCATTGATGGGCAAATGGGCGTGAACCGTGATGGTACGTTGAAAGGTTATAGTCTGGATGTTCTGTCCAACACCGGCGCTTACGCCTCTCACGGTCACTCCATCGCTTCCGCAGGCGGTAATAAAGTCGCTTACCTTTATCCTCGTTGTGCTTACGCTTACAGTTCAAAGACCTGCTATACCAATCTGCCCTCGGCTGGCGCGATGCGCGGTTATGGTGCACCGCAAGTCGTTTTTGCTGTCGAATCAATGCTGGATGACGCCGCTACTGCGCTGGAACTAGACCCAGTAGAAATTCGTTTACGTAATGCCGCTCGTGAAGGCGATGCAAATCCACTCACGGGCAAGCGTATTTACAGCGCCGGATTACCAGAGTGTCTGGAAAAAGGACGAGAAATCTTTGAATGGGAAAAACGCCGTGCAGAGTGCCAGAACCAGCAAGGCAATTTACGGCGAGGCGTTGGCGTTGCCTGTTTTAGCTACACCTCTAACACCTGGCCTGTTGGTGTAGAAATCGCTGGCGCACGCCTGTTGATGAATCAGGATGGAACCATCAACGTGCAAAGCGGTGCGACGGAAATCGGTCAGGGTGCCGACACCGTGTTCTCGCAAATGGTGGCGGAAACCGTGGGTGTCCCGGTCAGCGATGTCCGCGTAATTTCGACACAAGACACCGACGTTACACCCTTCGACCCCGGTGCGTTTGCGTCACGGCAGAGCTATGTTGCCGCGCCAGCGTTGCGCAGTGCGGCGTTGCTGTTGAAAGAGAAAATCATCGCTCACGCCGCAGTCATGCTATATCAGTCAGCGATGAATCTAACCTTGATAAAAGGCCATATCGTGCTGGTTGAAAGACCGGAAGAGCCATTGTTGTCATTAAAAGATCTGGCAATGGATGCGTTTTATCATCCCGAGCGTGGCGGACAGCTTTCTGCAGAAAGCTCCATCAAAACCACCACGAACCCACCAGCGTTTGGCTGTACCTTTGTTGATCTGACGGTCGATATCGCGCTGTGCAAAGTCACTATCAACCGCATCCTCAATGTTCATGATTCGGGGCATATTCTCAATCCGCTGCTGGCAGAAGGCCAGGTACACGGCGGGATGGGAATGGGCATTGGCTGGGCGCTATTTGAAGAGATGATCATCGACGCGAAAAGCGGTGTGGTACGTAACCCAAATCTGCTGGATTACAAAATGCCGACCATGCCAGATCTGCCACAACTGGAAAGCGCGTTCGTCGAAATCAATGAACCGCAATCCGCATACGGACATAAGTCACTGGGTGAGCCTCCGATCATTCCTGTTGCCGCAGCTATTCGTAACGCGGTGAAGATGGCTACCGGTGTTGCAATCAATACACTGCCGCTGACGCCAAAACGGTTATACGAAGAGTTCCATCTGGCAGGATTGATTTGAGGATAACATCATGTTTGATTTTGCTTCTTACCATCGCGCGACCACCATTGCCGATGCCATCAACCTGCTGACCCACAATCCGCAGGCAAAACTGCTCGCCGGTGGCACTGACGTACTGATTCAGCTCCACCATCACAATGACCGTTATCGCCATATTGTTGATATCCACAATCTGGCGGAGCTTCGGGGGATTACGCTGGAGGAAGACGGCGCGCTGCGAATCGGCTCCGCGACGACATTTACTCAGCTCATTGAAGATCCGTTAACCCAGCGTCATCTTCCGGCGTTATGTGCTGCGGCTTCGTCAATTGCCGGGCCACAGATCCGTAATGTCGCTACCTACGGTGGAAATATTTGCAACGGTGCCACCAGCGCAGATTCCGCCACGCCAACGCTGATTTATGAGGCGAAGCTGGAGATCCACTCACCGCGAGGAGTTCGTTTTGTCCCGATAAATGGCTTTCACACCGGGCCGGGCAAAGTATCTCTTGAGCATGACGAAATCCTTGTCGCCTTTCATTTTCCGCCGCAACCGAAAGAACATGCTGGTAGCGCGCATTTTAAATATGCCATGCGCGACGCGATGGATATTTCAACGATTGGCTGCGCCGCACATTGTCGGCTGGATAATGGAAGTTTCAGTGAATTACGCCTGGCATTTGGTGTTGCCGCTCCAACGCCGATTCGCTGCCAACATGCTGAACAGGCAGCACAAAACGCGCCACTGAACCTGCAAACGCTGGAAGCCATCAGCGAGTCTGTCCTGCAAGACGTCGCCCCGCGTTCCTCATGGCGTGCGAGTAAAGAGTTTCGTCTGCATCTTATCCAGACGATGACCAAAAAAGTCATTAGCGAAGCCGTCGCTGCGGCAGGGGGAAAACTGCAATGAACCACAGCGAAACAATTACCATTGAATGCGTCATTAACGGAATGCCTTTTCAGCTCCGCGCCGCGCCGGGTATGCCGCTTTCAGAACTGCTCCGTGAACAAGGATTACTTAGCGTCAAACAAGGATGCTGCGTTGGAGAATGCGGCGCGTGTACTGTGCTGGTTGATGGCACCGCGATAGATAGCTGCTTATACCTTGCCACCTGGGCTGAAGGAAAAGAGATCCGCACACTGGAAGGCGAAGCAAAAGGCGGCAAACTTTCTCATGTACAACAGGCTTATGCGAAATCAGGCGCGGTACAGTGTGGCTTTTGTACGCCCGGGTTGATTATGGCCACCACGGCAATGCTGGCAAAACCACGCGAGAAACCATTAACTATTACGGAAATTCGTCGCGGCCTGGCGGGAAATCTTTGTCGCTGCACCGGTTATCAGATGATTGTGAATACAGTGCTGGACTGCGAGGAAACGAAGTAAAACGAAATCCGGCCTGAATGCAGGCCGGATTTACGGCGGTTACGCGCTTAACAATTCATATTTTTTAATCTTACGATAGAGCGTAGCAATGCCGATGCCCAGTTCATCAGCGACTTGCTTCTTGCTGTTATGACGTGAAAGCGCCTCGCGGATCATCTGTTTTTCCATCTCCTCCAGCGCCGTACCACCAGCATCATCAAGTGCCAAATGTGCTTCGCTGGCTTCTGGGCTCTCACTTTGCTCTGTCACGCCGTTGTTTACCAGATTGGGCGGCAGGAGTGTGCTGTCAATGACTTCACCTGAAGGAACAACGTTGACCAGATATTCCATCAAATTGCTTAGCTCTCGCAGGTTTCCAGGCCAATAATGCTTACGCAGCAACTCAACAACATCAGGAGCAATGCCAGGATAAACCGACCCCAGACGACGGGTATGCAGATGTAAAAAGTAATGCACCAGCAGTTCAATATCTTCCTGACGTTCACGCAAAGGCGGCAACGTTATCGGAATAACATTCAGGCGATAGAAGAGATCCTCACGAAACTTACCTTCAGCAATAAACTGAGCCAAATTCTGGTTAGTTGCAGAAATGATGCGAATGTCGACCTGTATTGGGCTGCTGGCACCAATCGGCAGAATTTCACGCGCCTCAATAGCTCGTAACAATTTTGCCTGCAACATTAATGGCATATCGCCAATTTCATCGAGAAACAGCGTGCCCGTATTCGCCGCCTGAATCAGCCCTGTTTTTCCGTTGGCAGAAGCCCCCGTAAAAGCGCCTTTGACATAACCGAACAGCTCACTTTCCAGAAGCTGCTCCGGGATCGCGGCACAGTTGATAGCAATAAAGGGTTTATTCCGTCTTCCACTCAACTTATGGATTGCACGAGCGACAACTTCTTTACCGGTGCCACTTTCCCCGACCACCATTACGCTGGATGGGCTGGGCGCGATACGGCTAATGAGCCGTTTTAATTGCCGCATAACCCGGCATTCACCCACTAATTGTTCTATATGCGGTTCATCAGAAACGTTCGCCACAGAAAAACTGGTATGTGACTGGTGAAACGCCATCAAAAATAACTGTCGCCCCTGGATGTTATGCAACTGACCAATGATTAATTCACTTTTATCATCCCACGAAACGATATGTTGCATATGTCCATGAGTAAAATTACTCTCAAATGTTAATGGTCTGAAACGAATAGGTTTCCCAACCATATTATTTTGAGCAACACCAAGAGTTTTTAATGCAGTATGGTTAACAAACTGAATACGATTGTCTTCATCAATAACTAACACTCCCTGATCCATATTATCGATCATGGTAGCGAATATTTTACTTATATTATCTCCTGGCCCCTGATCTTCCAGAAGTTTCGAGACAAAAATAGTAGATATATGGCGAACGTAATCTGAAAATTCGCGTAAATTATCACTGATATGTTCTTGTTGCTCATGAGTAACAGCAATCAAACTTATCACTCCGACACAACGATCCTGCAGAATAACGGGCGTGCCCAGGAATGCCTTTTCACGACAATTTTCTTTACTGTCACAACCTTCACAAAGGGGATCGAAGCGAGACTGTGTCACAACCTTTTCGGTTTTGGTTTCCAGGACATAGCGGAGCAAGCGTGAATTACCACTTAGCTGGCGACCAAGAAATTTCCCATATGCGCCAGTTCCAGCGACGCGACACAAGTTTTCATCAACGATCTCAACCTCAAGCTGCAAAACGCTGGCTAGCATTCTGGCAAAACGCTGAATTGTTGGTTGAATTTGCATCAATACTGACTGCGTAGTAACAAGCTCCATAGCTTTACCTTCCAGAATCACTTAAAAGTCGATCATTGAAGACGTTGATGGTTCACAGGTCATGACGATATTAACTCAGACAAATATAGCTTTGCTAAAAACATAGGATTTTTATCACTTTCTAATGAAATTATGGAAGTGATATCACATTTCTATATCAATATGAGAATTACAGGACTGCATTTATCAAACTGACGACAATTCTCCTCTCCCTTATATCTTATTTATGATACTTAGCAGCAAATAAATAACGGCAGAAAAAAAGCCAATCGTTTCCGTATATTTTTATGCTCTATAGTGCAATGTTAATTTGTGATCAGCCCCACATATTATCCGTCAAATTACTCTTTCGCAGCCGCGTGGATAATTCTGGCACACTTATTGTTAGTCCCAGGTATAGCTGTGAAAACACCAATCACTTTGGCAAGTCACAGTGAAATAAACCACTTTGCCTGTCATTCCACTATCGGGACTTTATGATGAAAACTGTTAATGAGCTGATTAAGGATATCAATTCGCTGACCTCTCACCTTCACGAGAAAGATTTTTTGTTAACGTGGGAACAGACGCCAGATGAACTGAAACAAGTACTGGACGTTGCCGCAGCGTTAAAAGCACTGCGTGCTGAAAACATCTCGACCAAAGTCTTTAATAGTGGATTAGGTATTTCCGTATTCCGCGACAACTCTACTCGTACCCGCTTCTCTTATGCTTCCGCGCTTAACCTGCTCGGTCTGGCACAGCAAGACCTTGATGAAGGTAAATCACAAATCGCTCACGGCGAAACCGTTCGCGAAACCGCTAATATGATCTCTTTCTGCGCCGACGCTATCGGTATTCGTGACGATATGTATCTGGGTGCAGGTAACGCCTATATGCGTGAAGTTGGCGCTGCACTTGATGACGGTTACAAACAGGGCGTGCTGCCGCAGCGTCCGGCTTTAGTGAACCTGCAATGCGATATCGACCACCCAACGCAGTCGATGGCTGACCTGGCATGGTTGCGTGAACACTTTGGTTCGCTGGAAAACCTGAAAGGTAAAAAAATCGCCATGACCTGGGCCTATTCACCAAGCTATGGCAAACCGCTCTCTGTACCGCAAGGCATCATCGGTCTGATGACCCGCTTCGGTATGGATGTCACCCTGGCTCATCCGGAAGGTTACGACCTGATCCCGGATGTCGTTGAAGTGGCGAAAAACAATGCTAAAGCATCCGGCGGCAGCTTCCGTCAGGTCACCAGCATGGAAGAAGCGTTTAAAGATGCAGACATCGTTTATCCGAAGTCATGGGCACCTTATAAAGTGATGGAAGAGCGTACTGAACTGCTGCGCGCTAACGATCACGAAGGCCTTAAAGCTCTGGAAAAACAGTGCCTGGCGCAGAACGCGCAACACAAAGACTGGCATTGTACTGAAGAGATGATGGAGCTGACCCGTGATGGCGAAGCCCTGTATATGCACTGCCTGCCGGCCGATATCAGCGGCGTATCCTGTAAAGAAGGTGAAGTCACTGAAGGTGTATTCGAAAAATACCGTATCGCGACCTACAAAGAAGCCAGCTGGAAGCCTTATATCATCGCCGCGATGATCCTGTCCCGTAAATACGCCAAACCGGGTGCACTGCTCGAACAACTGCTGAAAGAAGCGCAAGAACGCGTGAAATAACCCCTCGGGCCGATCGACAGATCGGCTCTCTATTTACAGAGGCCAAAAGGATAGGATATGTCCGTTTTCTCATTGAAGATTGATATCGCCGATAACAAATTTTTCAACGGCGAAACATCACCGCTCTTTTCGCAAAGCCAGGCAAAACTGGCGCGCCAGTTCCATCAGAAGATTGCTGGCTATCGCCCAACACCGCTTTGTGCGCTGGACGATCTCGCAAACCTTTTTGGTGTGAAGAAAATTCTCGTTAAGGACGAATCAAAACGATTCGGTCTGAACGCCTTCAAGATGCTCGGCGGTGCGTATGCCATCGCTCAGTTACTGTGCGAAAAATATCATCTTGATATCGAAACGCTGTCATTTGAACACCTGAAAAATGCTATCGGCGAAAAAATGACCTTTGCGACCACCACCGACGGCAACCACGGTCGCGGTGTCGCATGGGCAGCGCAGCAACTTGGGCAGAATGCGGTGATTTACATGCCGAAAGGCTCCGCTCAGGAACGCGTTGACGCCATTCTGAACCTCGGTGCCGAGTGCATCGTCACAGACATGAACTATGACGACACCGTTCGCCTGACCATGCAACACGCACAGCAGCACGGCTGGGAGGTGGTGCAGGATACCGCCTGGGAAGGCTACACCAAAATCCCAACCTGGATCATGCAGGGCTATGCCACGCTGGCAGATGAAGCCGTCGAGCAAATGCGTGAAATGGGCGTAACCCCAACGCACGTTCTGCTGCAAGCCGGCGTCGGCGCGATGGCTGGTGGTGTGTTGGGTTATCTGGTCGATGTCTACAGCCCGCAAAATCTGCACAGCATTATTGTTGAACCGGACAAAGCTGACTGTATTTATCGCTCTGGCGTCAAAGGCGACATCGTCAACGTTGGCGGCGATATGGCGACGATCATGGCGGGCCTGGCCTGCGGCGAACCTAACCCGCTGGGCTGGGAAATCCTACGTAACTGCGCCACTCAATTCATCTCCTGCCAGGACAGCGTTGCCGCATTAGGTATGCGCGTGCTGGGTAATCCGTATGGCAACGATCCTCGAATCATCTCCGGTGAATCTGGCGCTGTCGGTTTGGGCGTTCTCGCGGCGGTTCATTATCACCCGCAACGACAAAGCCTGATGGAAAAACTGGCGCTGAACAAAGATGCCGTGGTGCTGGTTATCAGCACTGAAGGCGACACCGACGTGAAGCACTACCGCGAAGTTGTCTGGGAAGGCAAACACTCTGTAGCACCTTAATCACACTATTGGAACAGCTCCCCGCAAAACGGGGAGTAAAAAACTGGAGAAAAATAATGGCTAAGAATATTCCATTCAAACTGATTCTTGAAAAAGCAAAGGATTACCAGGCAGACATGACTCGCTTCCTGCGCGACATGGTTGCGATTCCCAGTGAAAGCTGTGACGAAAAACGCGTAGTGCATCGTATTAAAGAAGAGATGGAAAAAGTTGGTTTCGATAAAGTTGAAATCGACCCGATGGGCAACGTTCTCGGTTATATCGGCCACGGCCCGCGTCTGGTTGCGATGGATGCTCACATCGACACCGTCGGCATTGGCAACATCAAAAACTGGGAATTCGACCCGTACGAAGGTATGGAAACTGATGAGCTGATCGGTGGTCGCGGTACTTCCGACCAGGAAGGCGGCATGGCGTCTATGGTATATGCCGGTAAAATCATAAAAGACCTCGGTCTGGAAGATGAATATACCCTGCTGGTTACCGGTACGGTGCAGGAAGAAGACTGCGACGGTCTGTGCTGGCAGTACATTATTGAACAATCTGGCATTCGCCCGGAATTTGTGGTCAGTACTGAACCGACTGATTGCCAGGTATACCGTGGTCAGCGCGGTCGTATGGAAATTCGTATTGATGTTCAGGGCGTTAGCTGTCACGGTTCTGCGCCAGAACGCGGTGATAACGCCATTTTCAAAATGGGACCGATTCTTGGCGAATTACAAGAACTGTCCCAACGTCTGGGTTATGACGAATTCCTCGGCAAAGGTACGCTGACCGTTTCTGAAATTTTCTTTACCTCCCCAAGCCGTTGCGCTGTAGCAGACAGCTGCGCAGTTTCTATTGACCGTCGTCTGACCTGGGGTGAAACCTGGGAAGGCGCGCTGGACGAAATCCGCGCCCTGCCAGCAGTTCAAAAAGCGAATGCTGTCGTTTCTATGTACAACTATGACCGTCCGTCCTGGACTGGCCTGGTCTACCCAACCGAATGCTACTTCCCGACCTGGAAAGTGGAAGAAGATCACTTCACTGTTAAAGCCCTGGTGAATGCCTACGAAGGTCTGTTTGGCAAAGCGCCGGTCGTTGATAAGTGGACCTTCTCAACTAACGGCGTATCCATTATGGGTCGTCACGGCATTCCGGTGATCGGCTTTGGCCCAGGTAAAGAACCTGAAGCGCACGCGCCAAACGAAAAAACCTGGAAATCACACCTGGTGACCTGTGCCGCTATGTACGCTGCAATCCCGTTAAGCTGGCTGGCAACCGAATAATTATTCTTAACTTATTCCCCTCCGGTTCGCCGGAGGGTTTTTGGAGTTTGCTATGCGCGTATTGATCAAAAACGGCACTGTCGTGAACGCAGATGGACAAGCAAAGCAGGATTTGTTGATTGAAAGCGGGATTGTTCGCCAGTTGGGCACCAATATTTCGCCGCAGCTCCCTTATGAAGAAATTGATGCCACTGGCTGTTACGTTTTCCCTGGCGGCGTGGACGTCCATACGCATTTTAATATTGATGTCGGCATTGCGCGCAGTTGTGATGATTTTTTTACCGGTACTCGTGCAGCCGCGTGTGGCGGTACAACAACCATTATTGACCATATGGGATTTGGCCCAAATGGCTGCCGGTTACGCCATCAACTGGAAGTTTATCGTGGCTATGCCGCCCATAAAGCGGTCATCGACTACAGCTTTCACGGTGTGATTCAGCACATTAATCACGCCATCCTCGACGAAATCCCGATGATGGTCGAGGAAGGGCTGAGCAGTTTTAAACTCTATTTAACCTATCAATATAAACTCAACGATGATGAAGTGTTGCAAGCATTACGCCGCTTGCATGAGTCTGGCGCCCTGACCACTGTGCACCCGGAAAATGACGCAGCTATCGCCAGCAAGCGGGCGGAGTTTATTGCCGCCGGGTTAACCGCGCCACGCTATCACGCCTTGAGTCGACCTCTGGAATGCGAAGCGGAAGCCATCGCCCGCATGATTAACCTGGCACAAATTGCCGGTAACGCCCCGCTCTATATCGTGCATCTGTCTAACGGCTTAGGTCTGGATTATCTGCGTCTTGCCCGTGCGAATCACCAGCCAGTCTGGGTTGAAACCTGCCCACAATATCTCCTGTTGGACGAACGCAGTTACGATACAGAAGATGGCATGAAGTTCATTCTTAGCCCACCGCTGCGTAACGTACGCGAGCAGGACAAACTGTGGTGTGGCATCAGCGATGGTGCGATTGATGTGGTGGCGACCGATCATTGCACCTTCTCGATGGCTCAACGCCAGCAAATTTCTAAAGGCGATTTCAGTCGCTGCCCAAATGGCTTGCCCGGTGTGGAAAATCGTATGCAATTGCTGTTCTCCAGCGGCGTAATGACCGGACGTATCACACCGGAACGTTTTGTTGAGTTAACCAGCGCGATGCCCGCCAGGCTGTTTGGCCTGTGGCCGCAAAAAGGATTATTAGCGCCCGGTTCCGATGGCGACGTGGTGATTATCGACCCACGTCAGAGCCAACAAATTCAACATCGCCATCTCCACGACAACGCCGACTATTCGCCCTGGGAGGGCATTACCTGTCAGGGCGCAATTGTCAAAACGCTATCCCGTGGTGAAACGATTTTCTGCGACGGAGCCTTCACAGGCAAAGCCGGACGCGGTCGTTTCCTGCGACGCAAACCGTTTGTCCCTCCCGTGCTCTAACCACTACCAGGGATCTATACACAATTAAGAATGATGAGTGAGGAAAAATGAGTAAGAAAATTGTTCTCGCCCTCGGCGGGAATGCGCTGGGCGACGATCTGGCCGGACAAATGAAAGCGGTAAAAATTACGTCTCAGGCAATTGTTGATTTAATTGCCCAAGGACATGAAGTTATCGTCACTCATGGTAATGGGCCGCAGGTAGGCATGATTAACCAGGCATTCGAAGCTGCCGCAAAAACGGAAGCACACTCGCCAATGCTGCCAATGTCTGTCTGTGTCGCCTTAAGCCAGGGATACATTGGATACGATTTACAAAACGCCTTAAGGGAAGAGCTGCTTTCTCGTGGTATTAATAAACCTGTAGCAACGCTGGTTACTCAGGTCGAAGTCGACGCTAACGATCCGGCATTCCTCAATCCGACCAAACCGATCGGGTCGTTCTTTACCGAGCAGGAAGCCGAGCAACTGACAAAACAGGGTTACACCCTGAAAGAAGACGCGGGGCGTGGCTATCGTCGTGTAGTAGCCTCACCGAAGCCTGTTGATATTATTGAAAAAGAAACGGTTAAAGCTCTGGTAGATGCAGGTCAGGTTGTGATCACCGTTGGCGGTGGCGGTATCCCTGTGATTCGTGAGGGTAACCATCTGCGCGGTGCCAGCGCGGTTATCGATAAAGACTGGGCCAGCGCCCGTCTGGCAGAAATGATCGATGCCGATATGCTGATCATTCTGACTGCGGTAGAAAAAGTGGCCATTAACTTCGGTAAAGAGAATGAGCAGTGGCTCGACCGCCTGTCATTGGCCGATGCAGAACGCTTTATCGAAGAAGGTCATTTTGCGAAAGGTTCTATGCTGCCGAAAGTAGAAGCTGCCGCCTCGTTTGCTCGCTCTCGCGCTGGTCGTGAAGCACTGATTACCGTATTGAGCAAAGCGAAAGAAGGGATTGAAGGCAAAACCGGAACGGTAATTCGTCAGTAATTTAAAGGTCGGATGGCGACGCCATCCGACCAGATATTGCTGACAAACTGGCTCAATCGCCAATGTTGGCACGGTTTTCCCCCTCTCTCCGAAGGGGCGAGGGAACTGTCCGAACTCTTTTTGGACTTTGTCATCAGTCTCAGGCCGGGCGGGTAATACCATCCGGCCGTTTTCATTTAAGCCACTTCCAGCACTTCTTCTGTCGCTTTAACGCCCTGATGCATCAACATCATTAACGCCTCAAGGACACCGCCGCCAATCGCCCTGGCTTTATCTGAAACACTGGTGAAATCGGCCGTTTCGCCACGAGGATCGATATCACCGATTTTAAAACCACCGACCACCGCCAGTCCGTCGTTCAACAAGCCACGCACCATCCCCGTCAACGGCGCTTTAATTTCATGCTCACCAATCCAGGCAATCACATCGCCCTCTTTCACCAGATCGCCTAATTTCACATTGGATCGCATAATGCCTGCCGCCGGAGCACGGATCACACGTCGGGTGGTGTGCCCCATGATATTACCGGGAACACCGGTATTCTCCTGTGCACAACCGGAGTAAATCACCTGACCGAGCCAGTGCCCGCGATTCGTTTCAATTACCGCATGGCAATCTTTCCCTGCGGTAAACCCCGGCCCAAGCGCGATTGTCACCGGTGCCATATCTGCACACGTACCCAAATTCTGTTTCGCAAGAATAGCGTCCACAACGCAGAGAGGTTTCAGTTCATCAAGCAATAAACAGGCGGGATCTACCATTACCGGGATGAATCCGCGTTCGGTAAGTTTCATCGCCTCCGCAGAGCTGGTTGCCAGGCGGGCTGTGACGCCTTCGACCGTCATTTCGCCGTCGAACACGGCCTGGGCAAACGCCACGGTACAACGAATCACCGTTGGCTTTTCCACTTCCAGCATGATCACTTTGAACCCCGCATGATACAAGCGTAACGCCACACCACTGGCGATATCTCCCGCGCCGCGAATTACCACCAGTTGGTGTCCGGAAGGATGCGTAGGTTTCATCATCAGCCCACCCGGCGCGTTATTTTTCACCTGTAATATTTCTGCCAACACGCTGATGGCGATCTCCTGTGGCGTTTCCGCACCAATGTTGTAACCAACCGGCGCGTGTAAACGGGCAATATGTTCTTCAGCCACGCCTTTCTCACGCAATTGACGCAGGAAAAGCTGCACCTTGCGGCGACTTGCCAGCAAACCCAGCCATGCAATGGGCTGTTCAATGAGTTTATCGAGGGCTTCACGATCCTGATTATTCGTGGCAATCAGGACAAAATTATCAGGACGAATCTCCAGTGCTTCTACTGCCGCGCCAAACGAATCGGCATGGAGAAGCGTAGTTGACGGCGGGAAAAGTTCAGGATTGAGGCTTTCGCGATAAATATCGGCAACGGCGATATCAAACCCTAATAGCGCCGCACTCTGGGCTATCGCCCGGTTGACATGCCCCGCACCAATCAACACCAGACGAGGACGCATACCATGGACGCTGATAAACACGGACATTGCACCTCCACAATCTGACCCGACAGCATCCACACCGTTACGAGCCATACGTCCATGGAATAATCGCGGCTTACGTTCCTGCAATGCCTGAAGCGACTCTTCAATCACCTTCCGCTCAACCATTCCGCCGCCAATTGTACCGACGATAGAACCATCGGCGCGCACTAACATTTGTGCAGAATGACGGGGTGTAGAACCTCGGCTATCCACAATTTGCGCCATCGCAAACGGACAATTTTGCTCTTCGAGTTTTGCAGCCTCTGTGAAAATATTCATACCAACCTCAATGGATATCCTTTCAGTAACCCGGAATGTCCGAGCTGCTAATTCACAAATCTGCGCGCGATTGCAGGATCTTCTTGTATATCGCCCAGCCAGATTGCCTCTACGTCGTGTTGTTGCAGCGGTTTGAGTAGCTCGCTTTGCGCAATCGCATTCTCACATTGAGAAAAACGGTTAATGAACCAGATTCGCCGACAGCCTTGCGGTACGTTTTTAAACGCCCCCTGCGGATGGCGAACCAGCGCAACGAGATCGCTCAGCTGCAAGGTTGCATCAGGTGTTAACCCTGTAATCTCAGCGAACTGCGACCAGCGATGGACATTTTCAGCACCAACTTTAGTGCCCAAAATATGCCCTCCCATCACAGCAATCACGCAGCAACTGCTTTTAGGTATGCAAGGTTCGTGCTCATCTGGCGCTTTTAACGGCATTCCACGCGAGCCATCTGCCTCAATGAGAATTACGTCACATTCTGGTCGTTGCGCCAGTACATCAATGGTATCTGGCGTAAATCCCTGCGCTTTTCCCTGTTTCGCTTTGAAGCGGTGAAAACAAAATGCAATGGGGGATGTGAGAGACGCATGAGGAAGCATGGCGGGATCGCGACAGAAAACCACGGGCCAGTGAGACGTTGGTATAAACATATGTGTCGTCGTCGTGATTAACACGCGCCTGCCACTAGACTGAAGTAACTCTGCCAGCCAAAAAAGCAGACTGGTTTTCCCCCCTGCACCAACAACAGAAATGACTGCCGGAGCGTTCTGCACGCCTAAATCAATGAATAATGCTGATGGGTCAATTATACTTTTCACGAGTCTTCATAGACCTCTCTGGGATAAATTAGCCCACAAATTCATTAACCAGGAAGTAACGCAATTTTCAGGCGTTATTAACCGATATAAATAATGGAATCACTATGTCATCTATCGACTGTATAATTACCGCTGCTGGATTATCATCAAGAATGGGACAATGGAAAATGATGTTACCCTGGCAACAGGAAACAATTCTTGATGCAAGTATCAAAAACGCGTTGCAGTTTTGTAGTCGAATTATTTTAGTTACGGGTTTTCGCGCTAATGAACTGCATCATCGCTACGAGAACACTGGCAATATTACTCTTATTTATAATCCAGATTATGAGCAGGGCTTACTGACCTCGGTGAAGGCTGCGGCTCCCGAAGTGCAAACTGAACATTGCTTTATTACTCATGGTGACATGCCAAGTCTTAATGCCAATATATTTAATAAAATCTGGAAGTTACGCAACAACGGTGCAATTCTCCCACTCCACAATGGTATCCCTGGTCATCCCATTTTAATCTCAAAATCGAGTCTGATGCAGGCTATCCAACGTCCCAACGTGACCAATATGCGTCAGGCATTGCAAATGGGTGAACATTATTCCGTCGAAATAGAAGATGAAGAAATAATTTTAGATATTGATACCCCCGAGGACTTTATTAATGCGCAAAAGTGGCATGCTGAATTTTAGAAAATCAGGTTAAACGATTGCGTTCAAATATTCATTCCACTCAGTACCCTTTTATCATAATGATAAGGAGCCACTGATTTTGAGAAATGAGAAAAAATGATAAAACCCCTGGCAATAATAACTCTCAGTAGTGATTTTAATTCTCATTTAGCACCTGTGAGATCATTCACAAAAAACCATTAAGTTTCGAGGCGCCTCACATTTTTTTATATTTCCGAGCCAACCTGGCAATAGTGGTGCGATTGTTGCTCTGTCTCCTTAAACCACCGGATTTATCAATACCGGTCACTCAATGATATCTGTATAAGCTAAGGAGAGGGTTATGGGGGATATTATGCGTCCCATTCCGTTTGAGGAACTTTTGACGCGCATATTTGATGAATACCAACAACAACGCTCAATCTTTGGTATTCCTGAGCAACAGTTTTACTCACCCGTAAAAGGTAAAACTGTTAGCGTCTTCGGTGAAACCTGTGCCACCCCCGTCGGCCCTGCCGCTGGTCCGCACACGCAACTCGCGCAAAATATCGTCACTTCCTGGCTGACTGGCGGACGCTTTATCGAACTAAAAACCGTCCAAATTCTTGACCGCCTGGAGCTGGAAAAGCCCTGTATCGATGCCGAAGACGAATGCTTTAACACCGAATGGTCAACCGAATTTACCCTGCTTAAAGCCTGGGATGAATACCTCAAAGCCTGGTTTGCCCTGCATCTTCTCGAAGCCATGTTCCAGCCTTCTGATTCTGGTAAATCGTTTATCTTTAATATGAGCGTCGGTTACAACCTCGAAGGCATTAAGCAGCCGCCGATGCAGCAGTTCATCGACAATATGATGGACGCATCTGACCATCCGAAATTCGCTCAATACCGCGATACGCTGAATAAACTCCTCCACGATGACGCATTTTTAGCCCGCCACGGATTGCAGGAAAAACGTGAAAGCTTGCAGGCCTTAGCAGCCCGTATCCCCACCAGCATGGTACAAGGCGTTACCCTCTCCACCATGCACGGCTGCCCTCCGCATGAAATCGAAGCCATTTGCCGCTACATGCTGGAAGAAAAAGAGCTGAACACCTTTGTGAAACTCAACCCGACCTTACTGGGGTACGCGCGTGTTCGTGAGATTCTTGATGGATGTGGGTTCGATTACATCGGCTTAAAAGAAGAGTCATTTGATCACGACCTCAAGCTAACGCAGGCGCTGGAAATGCTGGAACGCCTGATGGCGCTGGCAAAAGAAAAATCACTCGGCTTTGGCGTCAAACTGACTAACACTCTCGGCACCATCAATAACAAAGGCGCACTGCCTGGTGAAGAGATGTATATGTCCGGCCGTGCACTGTTCCCGCTCTCTATCAATGTCGCGGCAGTTCTGTCCCGTGCCTTTGACGGCAAACTGCCAATTTCTTATTCCGGTGGTGCCAGCCAGCTGACTATCCGCGATATTTTCGATACTGGCATTCGCCCTATCACCATGGCAACCGACTTACTGAAACCCGGCGGCTATTTGCGTTTAAGTGCCTGTATGCGCGAGCTGGAAGGCTCCGACGCCTGGGGACTTGACCACGTTGACGTGGAACGACTGAGCAAGCTGGCCGCAGATGCGCTGACCATGGAGTACACCCAGAAACACTGGAAGCCAGAAGAGCGTATAGAAGTGGCAGAAGACCTGCCGCTGACCGACTGCTACGTTGCACCCTGTGTCACTGCCTGCGCCATCAAACAGGATATTCCGGAATACATTCGTCTGCTTGGCGAACATCGCTATGCCGACGCGCTGGAACTCATCTACCAACGTAATGCCCTGCCCGCCATTACTGGTCACATTTGCGATCACCAGTGCCAGTACAACTGTACCCGCCTGGATTACGACAGTGCGCTGAATATCCGCGAACTGAAAAAAGTCGCCCTGGAAAAAGGCTGGGATGAATATAAGCAACGCTGGCACAAACCAGCGGGTTCCGGTTCTCGCCATCCGGTTGCCGTCATTGGCGCAGGTCCGGCGGGTCTGGCAGCAGGCTACTTCCTTGCCAGAGCGGGTCATCCGGTGACGCTATTTGAACGCGAAGCTAACGCCGGCGGCGTGGTGAAAAATATCATTCCACAGTTCCGTATTCCTGCTGAGTTGATTCAGCACGATATCGATTTTGTTGCCGACCACGGCGTGAAATTTGAGTATGGCTGTTCACCGGATCTGACCGTCGAACAGTTAAAAAATCAGGGCTTCCACTATGTTCTGATTGCCACCGGCACCGATAAAAACAGCGGTGTGAAGCTGGCGGGCAACAACCAGAATGTCTGGAAATCGCTCCCCTTCCTGCGCGAGTACAACAAAGGCGCAGTGCTCAACTTGGGTAAACATGTGGTGATTGTCGGTGCGGGTAACACCGCAATGGACTGCGCCCGTGCGGCGTTACGCGTTCCGGGCGTTGAAAAAGCGACTGTCGTTTACCGTCGTTCACTACAAGAGATGCCAGCATGGCGCGAAGAGTATGAAGAAGCACGACACGATGGCGTAGAGTTCCGTTTCCTCAATAACCCAGAACGTTTCGATGCGGATGGCACCTTAACGTTACGCGTCATGTCGCTTGGCGAACCTGATGAGAAAGGTCGCCGCCGTCCGGTTGAAACCAGCGAAACAGTAACGCTGCACGTAGACAGCCTGATCACCGCCATTGGCGAACAGCAGGATACCGAAGCCCTGAACGCAATGGGCGTGCCGCTGGACAAAAACGGCTGGCCTGATGTCGACCATAACGGCGAAACTCGTCTGACTGACGTCTTTATGATTGGTGACGTACAGCGCGGTCCGTCCTCTATTGTCGCGGCTGTCGGAACGGCTCGACGAGCCACCGATGCCATCCTTAGTCGAGAAAATATCCGCTCCCACCAGAGCGATAAATACTGGAACAACGTCAACCCGGCGGAAATCTACCAACGTAAAGGCGATATCTCTGTCACCCTGGTGAACAGTGACGATCGTGACGCGTTTGTCGCCCAGGAAGCCGCTCGCTGCCTTGAATGTAACTACGTTTGCAGCAAGTGTGTGGATGTCTGCCCGAACCGCGCCAACGTCTCAATTGCCGTCCCTGGCTTCCAGAACCGTTTCCAGACGCTGCACCTCGACGCTTACTGTAACGAATGCGGCAACTGCGCTCAGTTCTGCCCGTGGAACGGTAAACCGTACAAAGACAAAATCACCGTCTTTAGTCTGTCGCAAGACTTTGATAACAGCAGCAACCCAGGCTTCCTGGTGGAAGATGATCGTGTGCGTGTACGTCTGAATAACCAAAGCTGGGTGCTGAATATCAATAACGAAGGTCAGTTCGACAACGTACCGCCAGAGCTGAACGATATGTGCCGCATCATTAGCCATGTCCACCAGCATCATCATTATCTGCTGAGCCGCGTGGAGGTGTAATCATGTTGATTCTGAAGAATGTCACCGCAGTACAGTTACACCCGGCAAAAGTGCAGGAAGGCGTCGATATCGCCATCGAAAATGATGTGATTGTCGCGATCGGCGATGCTCTGACGCAGCGTTATCCTGACGCCAGCTACAAAGAGATGCATGGCCGGATTGTGATGCCTGGGATTGTCTGCTCACACAACCATTTTTACTCGGGACTTTCGCGCGGAATTATGGCGAACATCGCTCCCTGCCCGGATTTCATCTCAACGCTGAAAAATCTTTGGTGGCGGCTCGATCGTGCCCTTGATGAAGAGTCGCTCTATTACAGCGGGCTGATTTGTTCACTCGAAGCAATCAAGAGCGGATGCACGTCGGTTATCGATCACCATGCGTCCCCGGCTTATATCGGCGGGTCGCTCTCGACGCTGCGCAACGCATTTTTAAAAGTTGGCCTGCGTGCGATGACCTGTTTTGAAACCACTGACCGTAACAACGGCATCACAGAGTTACAGGAAGGTGTAGAAGAAAACATCCGTTTCGCCCGTCAGATTGACGACGCAAAGAAAGTAGCTACCGAGCCATATCTGGTGGAAGCGCATATTGGTGCTCACGCGCCGTTTACCGTGCCGGATGCCGGTCTGGAAATGCTGCGCGAAGCCGTAAAAGCCACCGGGCGTGGTTTACACATTCACGCTGCTGAAGACCTTTACGACGTTTCTCACAGTCACCACTGGTACGGCAAAGATCTGCTGGCACGACTGGCGCAATTCGATCTTATCGACAGCAAAACGCTGGTCGCCCACGGCCTGTATCTGTCGAAAGAGGATATCGCCCTGCTTAATCAGCATGACGCGTTCCTGGTACATAACGCCCGCTCCAACATGAATAACCATGTTGGTTACAACCATCATCTTAGCGATATCCGCAATCTGGCACTGGGAACCGACGGTATCGGTTCAGACATGTTTGAAGAGATGAAATTCGCCTTCTTTAAACATCGTGACGCTGGTGGTCCGCTGTGGCCTGACAGTTTTGCCAAAGCCCTGACTAACGGCAACGAACTAATGAGTCGCAACTTTGGTGCGAAATTCGGCCTGCTGGAAGCAGGTTATAAAGCCGATTTAACCATTTGCGATTACACCTCGCCAACGCCGTTGCTGGCGGACAATATCGCCGGTCATATCGCTTTCGGCATGGGTTCAGGCAGCGTTCACAGCGTGATGGTCAACGGTGTGATGGTCTATGAAGACCGTCAGTTTAACTTCGATTGCGATTCCATTTATGCGCAAGCCAGAAAAGCCGCCGCCGGTATGTGGCGTCGGATGGATGCGCTGGCATAAATGACAGATACCCTCTTCCTTCAAGGAAGAGGGTTAAATAAGGAAAGAAGATGATTGAACAATTTTTCAGACCCGACTCTGTCGAACAGGCGCTGGAACTGAAGCGCCGCTTCCAGGATGAAGCCGTCTGGTTTGCCGGGGGCAGCAAACTCAACGCCACACCAACCCGTACCGATAAAAAGATTGCCATTTCCTTACAGGATCTGGAACTGGACTGGGTTGACTGGGATAACGGCGCATTGCGTATTGGCGCAATGTCTCGCTTGCAGCCACTGCGTGATGCGCGATTTATTCCTGCAGCTTTGCGTGAAGCCCTCGGCTTTGTCTACTCTCGCCATGTTCGTAATCAGTCCACCATTGGTGGCGAAATCGCCGCCCGGCAGGAAGAGTCGGTGTTGCTTCCCGTCTTGCTGGCACTGGATGCTGAACTGGTTTTTGGCAACGGCGAAACGCTGTCAATTGAGGACTACCTGTCCTGCCCATGCGATCGTCTGCTGACAGAAATCATCATTAAAGATCCGTATCGCACCTGCGCGACTCGCAAAATTAGCCGTTCCCAGGCTGGGTTAACGGTGGTGACTGCGGCCGTTGCATTAACCGACCACGACGGTATGCGAATTGCGCTGGATGGCGTCGCCAGTAAAGCACTGCGTCTGCACGATGTCGAAAAACAAAATCTGGAAGGTAATGCACTGGAACAGGCCGTCGCCAACGCCATTTTCCCGCAGGAAGATTTGCGGGGCAGCGTGGCCTATAAACGCTATATCACGGGAGTTCTGGTAGCCGACCTGTATGCCGACTGCCAACAGGCTGGGGAGGAAGCCGTATGATTATCCACTTTACTTTAAATGGCGCGCCCCAGGCGCTAACCGTTAATCCTGGCGAAAACGTGCAAAAGCTGTTGTTTAACATGGGAATGCACTCTGTACGCAACAGTGATGATGGTTTCGGTTTTGCCGGTTCTGACGCAATTATCTTTAACGGTAATATCGTCAACGCATCCCTGCTTATTGCCGCACAGTTAGAAAAAGCAGACATTCGTACCGCAGAATCGCTGGGCAAATGGAACGAATTAAGTCTGGTTCAACAAGCAATGGTTGATGTCGGCGTGGTGCAGTCCGGTTATAACGATCCGGCTGCGGCTCTGATTATTACCGATCTTCTCGATCGCATTGCCGCACCTACCCGCGAAGAGATCGACGACGCGCTTTCTGGTTTGTTCAGCCGCGATGCAGGCTGGCAACAATACTATCAGGTCATTGAACTGGCGGTTGCACGTAAAAATAACCCACAAGCCACGATTGATATCGCCCCGACTTTCCGCGACGACCTTGAAGTCATTGGTAAGCACTATCCTAAAACTGATGCAGCGAAAATGGTGCAGGCTAAACCCTGCTATGTTGAAGACCGCGTAACGGCTGACGCCTGCGTCATTAAAATGTTACGTAGCCCACACGCTCACGCACTAATTACCCATCTGGATGTCAGCAAAGCCGAGGCTTTACCGGGCGTTGTTCACGTTATTACTCACCTGAATTGCCCGGACATCTACTACACACCTGGTGGTCAGAGCGCGCCGGAACCGTCACCACTTGACCGCCGCATGTTCGGCAAGAAAATGCGTCATGTCGGCGATCGTGTTGCTGCGGTCGTTGCTGAAAGTGAAGAAATTGCGCTCGAAGCACTGAAGCTCATCGACGTTGAATATGAAGTGCTTAAACCGGTAATGTCGATCGACGAAGCAATGGCGGAAGATGCACCTGTCGTGCACGATGAACCGGTGGTGTATGTCGCTGGTGCGCCAGATACTCTGGAAGATGACAACAGTCATGCAGCCCAGCGCGGCGAGCATATGATCATTAACTTCCCTATCGGTTCTCGCCCACGCAAAAATATCGCCGCCAGTATTCATGGTCATATTGGCGATATGGATAAAGGCTTCGCCGATGCCGATGTGATCATTGAGCGAACCTATAACTCAACTCAGGCGCAGCAATGCCCGACTGAAACACATATCTGCTTTACCCGCATGGATGGCGATCGGCTGGTTATTCACGCCTCCACTCAAGTACCGTGGCACTTACGCCGCCAGGTTGCGCGCCTTGTAGGTATGAAACAACATAAAGTTCATGTCATTAAAGAACGCGTAGGCGGCGGTTTTGGTTCCAAACAGGACATCCTGCTGGAAGAAGTGTGCGCCTGGGCAACCTGCGTGACCGGGCGTCCGGTGCTGTTCCGCTACACCCGTGAAGAAGAGTTTATTGCCAACACTTCTCGTCACGTCGCGAAAGTCACCGTCAAACTGGGGGCGAAAAAAGATGGTCGCCTGACGGCAGTGAAGATGGATTTCCGCGCCAACACAGGTCCTTACGGCAACCATTCACTCACCGTACCGTGTAACGGGCCGGCTCTGTCGCTGCCGTTATATCCGTGCGATAACGTCGATTTCCAGGTCACCACCTACTACAGCAACATTTGTCCAAATGGTGCTTATCAGGGTTATGGCGCACCGAAAGGTAACTTCGCGATCACCATGGCATTAGCGGAACTGGCTGAACAGTTACAGATCGACCAACTGGAAATTATCGAACGTAACCGGGTACACGAAGGGCAAGAGCTGAAAATTCTCGGTGCAATCGGTGAAGGTAAAGCGCCGACCTCCGTTCCTTCCGCTGCCAGCTGCGCGCTGGAAGAGATCCTGCGTCAGGGTCGCGAGATGATCCAATGGTCTTCACCGAAACCGCAAAATGGTGACTGGCGCATCGGTCGTGGCGTTGCCATTATCATGCAGAAATCGGGTATCCCGGATATCGATCAGGCTAACTGCATGATCAAACTGGAATCTGATGGCACCTTTATCGTTCACTCCGGTGGTGCGGATATCGGAACCGGCCTGGATACTGTGGTGACCAAACTGGCGGCAGAAGTGCTGCACTGCCCGCCGCAGGACGTGCATGTTATCTCCGGTGACACCGACCATGCGCTGTTTGATAAAGGCGCGTATGCCTCGTCCGGTACTTGTTTCTCAGGCAACGCGGCGCGTATGGCTGCGGAAAATCTGCGGGAGAAAATCCTGTTCCACGGTGCACAAATGTTGGGTGAGCCACTGGAAGATGTTCAACTGGCAACGCCGGGCGTCGTGCGCGGTAAGAAAGGCGAAGTGAGTTTCGGGGATATTGCCCATAAAGGCGAAACCGGTACTGGCTTTGGTTCGCTGGTGGGAACAGCCAGTTATATCACGCCTGATTTCGCCTTCCCGTATGGTGCAAACTTTGCTGAAGTTGCCGTCAACACACGTACCGGTGAAATCCGCCTGGACAAATTCTACGCCCTGCTGGATTGCGGTACGCCGGTCAATCCGGAGTTAGCGTTGGGACAAATCTACGGCGCCACCCTGCGTGCTATCGGGCACAGTATGAGCGAAGAAATCATTTATGACGCCGAAGGTCACCCGTTAACCCGCGATTTACGCAGTTACGGCGCACCGAAAATTGGCGACATCCCACGTGATTTCCGTGCCGTACTGGTGCCGAGCGACGATAAAGTCGGCCCGTTCGGGGCGAAGTCCATCTCGGAAATTGGCGTAAATGGCGCAGCACCAGCAATAGCTACTGCAATTCACGATGCCTGCGGCATCTGGTTACGCGAATGGCATTTCACTCCGGAGAAAATACTCACCGCGCTGGAAAAAATATAAGTAATAAATGGCCGCTTCGGCGGCCTGGATTGCTGACAAATGCGAAATTGCCTGATGCGCTGCGCTTATCAGGCCTACATGTCGACTGCAATATATTGAGTTAGCATGATTTGGTAGGCGGATAAGGCGTTCACGCCGCATCCGGCATGAACAAAGCGCGATTTATCAACAATCTGTTACCGCTTCGGCGGCCTGTTTCTCTGTTTGAACGATGACTAAATAGTAACTGCGAAAATGAGATAAGCCGTTCTCAAGGCGTCCTGCGCCCCAAATTCGTGGGTATTTATTTTACTGATTCAGATGATCAAATTTACTTTAAAAGGAGTGAAGGGATGTCTGATATAAACCATGCAGGTTCCGACCTTATATTTGAACTGGAGGATCGCCCTCCCTTTCATCAGGCTATTGTTGGCGCAATTACCCATCTGTTGGCAATTTTCGTTCCGATGGTGACTCCCGCATTAATTGTGGGTGCGGCCTTACAACTTTCCGCAGAAACGACCGCCTATCTGGTTTCAATGGCAATGATCGCCTCCGGCATTGGAACATGGTTACAGGTAAACCGTTATGGCATCGTAGGTTCCGGTTTACTCTCCATTCAGTCAGTCAATTTTTCATTTGTTACCGTCATGATTGCGCTGGGCAGCAGCATGAAAAGCGACGGCTTCCACGAAGAATTAATCATGTCGTCGCTGCTTGGCGTTTCCTTCGTTGGCGCATTTCTGGTTGTCGGTTCTTCTTTTATCCTGCCTTATCTACGTCGGGTTATCACCCCCACCGTCAGCGGCATTGTGGTGCTGATGATCGGCTTAAGCCTGATTAAAGTCGGCATTATCGATTTTGGCGGTGGATTTGCAGCCAAAAGCAGCGGTACGTTCGGCAATTACGAACATCTCGGCGTTGGTTTATTGGTTTTGATTGTGGTGATCGGCTTTAACTGCTGCCGTAGTCCGTTGCTACGCATGGGCGGGATCGCCATTGGGCTTTGCGTCGGCTATATCGCGTCGTTATGCCTTGGCATGGTGGATTTCAGCAGTATGCGCAACCTGCCGTTAATCACTATCCCACATCCGTTCAAATACGGGTTTAGTTTCAGCTTCCATCAGTTCCTGGTGGTCGGCACGATTTATCTACTTAGCGTGCTGGAGGCAGTAGGCGATATCACCGCCACGGCAATGGTTTCCCGCCGTCCTATTCAGGGAGACGAATATCAGTCACGGCTGAAAGGTGGCGTGCTGGCAGATGGTCTGGTCTCTGTTATCGCCTCCGCAGTCGGTTCATTACCATTAACCACCTTTGCGCAAAATAACGGTGTTATTCAGATGACCGGCGTCGCCTCACGTTATATCGGGCGAACCATCGCGGTTATGTTGGTTATCCTCGGGTTATTTCCGATGATCGGCGGCTTCTTCACCACTATCCCCTCGGCAGTTCTGGGGGGTGCAATGACGTTAATGTTTTCCATGATTGCCATTGCCGGTATCCGCATCATTATCACCAATGGCTTAAAACGCCGTGAAACACTTATCGTCGCCACCTCATTAGGTTTAGGTCTTGGTGTTTCCTACGATCCCGAAATTTTTAAAATATTGCCTGCCTCTATTTATGTATTAGTTGAAAACCCTATTTGTGCAGGCGGGTTAACTGCGATTTTATTAAATATTATTCTCCCTGGTGGCTACCGACAGGAAAACGTTCTGCCTGGTATTACCTCAGCGGAAGAGATGGATTAAAAGTAAAGGAGTCAATGATGTCAGGAGAACACACGTTAAAAGCAGTACGAGGCAGTTTTATTGATGTCACCCGTACAGTCGATAACCCGGAAGAAATCGCCTCCGCACTGCGTTTTATTGAGGATGGTTTACTACTCATTAAACAAGGGAAAGTGGAATGGTTTGGCAAATGGGAAGACGGAAAGCATCAAATTCCTGACACTATTCGCGTCCGTGATTATCGCGGCAAACTGATAGTTCCGGGCTTTGTCGATACACATATCCATTATCCGCAAAGTGAAATGGTCGGTGCCTACGGTGAGCAGTTGCTGGAATGGTTGAATAAACACACATTCCCCACAGAGCGTCGTTATGAGGATTTAGAATACGCCCGCGAAATGTCGGCGTTTTTCATCAAGCAGTTATTGCGCAACGGCACAACTACGGCGCTGGTGTTTGGGACTGTTCATCCGCAATCCGTTGATGCGCTGTTTGAAGCCGCCAGTCATATCAATATGCGTATGATTGCCGGCAAGGTGATGATGGATCGCAATGCGCCGGATTATCTGCTTGATACCGCAGAAAGCAGTTATCACCAAAGCAAAGAACTGATCGAACGCTGGCACAAAAATGGACGTCTGTTGTACGCCATTACACCGCGCTTCGCACCGACTTCATCTCCCGAACAGATGGCAATGGCGCAACGCCTGAAAGAAGAGTTTCCCGATACGTGGATACATACCCATCTGTGTGAAAACAAAGATGAAATTGCCTGGGTGAAAGAACTTTATCCTGAACATGATGGTTATCTGGATGTTTATCACCAGTATGGCCTGACCGGTAAAAACTGCGTCTTTGCTCACTGCGTCCATCTGGAAGAAAAAGAGTGGGATCGTCTCAGCGAAACTAAATCCAGCATCGCGTTTTGTCCAACCTCCAACCTTTATCTCGGTAGCGGCTTATTCAACTTGAAAAAAGCATGGAATAAGAAAGTCAAAGTCGGCATGGGGACTGACATTGGTGCCGGAACCACCTTCAACATGCTGCAAACACTGAACGAAGGTAAGCGCCCCGAGAAGTACGTAGCGTAA
>NZ_AEJZ01000045.1:0-3277 GCF_000208525.1 Escherichia sp. TW14182 | reverse complement strand
ACTAAATCAGTAAGTTGGCAGCATCACCAGCTCAAGCTTCAGCTCGTCAGTGCCAATGAACTGAAATGCTTCCTCTGCGGCTGCGTTCTGGTTCATGACCAGTTTGTAAATCTCTAGCTGGAATTTCTGTTCTTCAGTCATGGGAATAATCTCTGCCATTGTTGGCTCCATTTATCCGTTGAAAGGGATATCAGTTAAGTTATCCCGTGTAGGGTATAAGCCATTGTCGAGACCACTCATTGAATGGCCTCTGCAATAACTGATGTCTTTCCATCAGTCCGCCACCACAAAGAATCTTTTTTGCCATAAGGCAGGAGGTTCATCTTTCAGTGGCTGCCAGTGTTATTTCCCCACTTTCTGGCTTGGGTTGTTTCGCTGTACTGCCGTTAATTGGTGAGTCCGGGGATTACGGTTTGCCCGTGCTGTTCAAGGCGTTCAATTCTCGCCAGTAGCTAAGGCTTCTTAATTTTTCCCCAGCGATTAAGCAGGCGACCTGACATGCTGGCAACATCCTTCTCTTTCATGTACTCCAGCATTACGGCATTTCTCTCTTCTTCAAATTGACGATGACCAACCTGAAGCATGGCGTACATCCAGTTAAATGCGTTGATGTAAGCAATTTTGATACGCATTGCTTCTTTTTTGGTGTAGGACATAACCAAAAGCATCAACCCATCCTTGCGGAGACGGTAGAATTTTTGCGGCTTACCATTCTGTAACTCATTGTTTTTATAGCAAAGCTCAAAGTTGAGCTTTGTATCAAACTCAGGAGGGCAAGCTTCTATGGTTCGTTCAATGTCACGAACTACGTTCTTCGGCAGCTTTCCAAATGCTTTTGCCACCATAAAAGAATCTGTAACCGGATCGTTGTTTGCCACAAAAATCAGATCTCGGAAATCGATGCCGTTAACGATATTTGGATAATTCATCAGTGATCACCTTTTAGTGATGAACCTTGTCACACAGGATTCCGGCCCACAGAAAGGCACCGATCACCAAACCGGCATCCTCAAGGGTCATCCTGAAAGGTTCTGTGTTCATAAATCGCGCGTGTGAAGCGCGTTTACTGCGGACATAAAAAAGCCCCGCATCGCGAGGCTCATTAAATGGACTTTGTGATTTGCAAAAAAATTATTTCAGGCACTGAGTCCTGATGTACTCCTGCAGGTAGTTAACCTGCGCGGTTATCCTGTCGATTCCACTTCGGAGACGGTAATAATTGAGTTCAGCATCTGCTGTAAGTCCTGGGCTTTCTCCATCGCCCATGCTGCTGGCTCCGGTCGTTGACTTTGCACAGGTGGCGGCGACTTGCAGGCGCTTACGACCAGCAGAAACATCAGCGCGAAGACTTTCGATAGTCGCGTTAGCATCAGCAAGCTCCTTTGTGTATCTGGCGTCAAGTTCTGCTACATCACGTTGACGCTTCTGCATGTCAGCGATGATGGATGTGGCTTTGTCGCGCTGGGCTTTGTAGGCGATGGCGTTATCCCGGTAATGATTAACAGCCCATGACAGACAGACGATGATGCAGACAACCAGAGCGGAGATAATCGCGGTTACTCTACTCATTGCTGCCCCCACAAACAGACTTCACGCTCAATCTCACGACGGGTCATCAGCCCTTTCCATTGCTTACCGCCAGCGTATGTCCAGCGACGTAGCTGGTCACATGCGCCTTTGATATCACCCTGGTTTATTTTGCGAAGAAGCGTAGATGTTCTGAAATTGCCAGCACCCACGTTGTAGACGAACGAGTAAAGAGCGCCGCGCGTTGTTTCCGGTATATCGACTTTGATGTACGGGTTAATTTGTCTGGCGACCGTGGCAAGGTCTTTATTCAGGAGGGCTTTGCATTCTGCTTCGGTATACGTTTTACCGAGCATGATGTCTTTTCCGGTGTGTCCGTGGCATACAGTCCATACACCAACAATATCTTTGTATGGTATGTAGCTGACACCTTCCAGACCATCGTTACCACTCGGACCAGTGATGAGCACAGACGCTATGGCAACAGCCCCACCACCAATAGCAGCTGCTACAGCCTTGCGTAATGATGGCGACATTATTCACCTCTCGCAGCCTTACGCTTATCTTCTTTAATCTTGAAATAAAGGTTTGTCAGATAAGTGAGAAAACCCAACACAAGGCTTCCAAGCACTCCAATCGCCGCCCACTGTGACGGACTGACCTGATCAAGCCACTGTAAAAACCAGTAGCCAGCACTGCCTGCAGAGGTGCCGTAGGCAATGCCCGTTGTTAACTTGTCCATGGATTTCATAGCCTCACCTCCGCGAATAACGGATGGTGTACACGGTTCGGAACGAAGAGGAAAGGTATAGAAGTTACATTAGCGTAAGGCTTGAACATCTATTCAAAAAGAAAAACGCCAGCGATTATTCTGGCGTAGCTGAAAGCATCATACAATTATCAAATACGAAAATTACAAAATCATTAAAACGCATCACGTTACATCATGTCTTTTTCTAAAAAAAATCTTGATGAATATTGATGGGGAGGAACACCAAAATATCTTCTGAAAACACTTACAAAATATGACGTGTTTTCATAACCGCATATCTCAGCAACTTTTCCAACAGAATATAAATTGTAGCTTAATAACCTTTCCGCCATCACCATTCGCTCTTCAAGAATTAATTTACTAAATGATAAGCCTTCGTGCTTTAATTTTCTTTTTAACAGACTTTCACTCAGATACAGTCTTGAAGATATATCACAAAGTCTCCATGCTGCAGATATATCCGTGTGAATAATAGCCTTAACTTTACTTCCTAAACTATTAAGACATCCAAATAAAAAACTTTGCACTATTTTCTCTGAAGATAAGATAGCAAGACATGCAAGTGATATTTGATTTCTAACAAAATCCACAGTTCTGCCATCACAATTCAAGCATGCAATCAAGTTCTTTAACAATGAAAAATCTTCACATTCCACCATCAAGTATGCCGGATAAAACCTTCTTACAGAAAAAGGTGAGAGTGTGTTGCTTTTAAAGAAATCATTAACTGTTTTCTCTTCAACATCTACGATCATTACATGATCTATATTTGATGAAAAAAAATCTTTCAAATTGTAATCAATGAGAACAGCACTTCCTTTTTTAAACAAAATATCTTCTTTACCAATTCGGACATCAAACGAGTTCAACACCAAAATGATAGAACATATGTATGGCATATTATCCACCTGATATCATTGGGGTTACACCAGGTAAGTATAGGTGGAAATGTAGTGGTCAACAAAAACTGGCCACAGC